>NZ_JASJOO010000002.1:1200000-1500000 GCF_030070105.1 Bermanella sp. WJH001
GCTACTGATGGAAACTGAACAATACCATGATGCCGCCGATGTACTGCAAAGCCACTCAAGAGTTCGCCCGAACGATCCTTACATCTGGCAACAACTATCGGAAGCACAAGGCAAAGCTGATAACAAAATTGCGTTACACAGAGCTCGTGCAGAATTTCTGTTTCTTACCGGTCAAAGTAAAAAGGCACTACAGCAACTAAAAACAGCACTGGATCTTTCGAAGGGGAATTTTTTACTATCAGCCCGCATTGAACAGCGAGCAAGAGAAATTTCAAACGCTAAAGACGATTTAACATTTTAAATCGTCTTTAGCCCTGATATTAGAAGCGACGACCTTGCGATTGAACACCGTGCTCTTTTGCAAAATCGAGCATTCTATTCAAAGAAATCATTGCCTTTGCAGCAACACCTTCATCAACCTCTACAGCGTTAAGACCTTGATCCAAGCAAGATTCCAAGTTATCTAAACCATTCATGGCCATCCAAGGGCAATGAGCACAACTTTTACAGGTTGCGCCTGTACCACCAGTAGGTGCTTCAATAAACGTCTTACCAGGGGCCATCTGCTGCATTTTATAAAAAATCGCTTTGTCGGTAGCAACAATAAATGTGTCGTTATCCATTACCTGAGCCGCTTTAATAATCTGGGAAGTACTACCAACCACGTCGGCCACTTTAACCACAGACTCTGGCGATTCAGGGTGCACTAAAACCGCTGCATCAGGGTACACCTTTTTAAGATCTTCCAAACCCTTTGCCTTAAATTCCTCATGCACAATACATGAGCCATTCCACATCAGCATATCCGCACCGGTCATACGCTGTATGTAATTACCTAAGTGCTGATCAGGGCCCCAAATAATCTTCTCGCCTTGATCCATAAGCTCTTGAACAATTTCTAGCGCAATACTTGATGTCACAACCCAATCTGCACGTGCCTTTACTTCCACAGAGGTATTAGCATAAACCACCACTTTACGATCTGGGTGTTGATCACAAAAAGCACTGAATTCATCAATTGGGCAACCAATATCTAAAGAACAGGTTGCTTCTAGGGTTGGCATCAATACGGTTTTTTCTGGGCTAAGAATCTTAGCGGTCTCACCCATAAACTTAACGCCAGCAACCACCAAGGTTTGTGCACTATGATCACGACCAAAACGGGCCATCTCAAGGGAATCAGCCACGCAGCCGCCCGTCTCATCAGCTAACGCTTGAATAATTGGATCCGTGTAATAATGAGCAACAAGAACCGCATTTTTTTCTATCAGTAATTGCTTGATGCGTTTTACATAAGCAGACATCTGCTCGGCGTCCATTTCTTGTTGAACGCCGTGCTCTAGATGATCTTGAACCCAAGCATGAACCGCTTGATCGGTTGCGATGGTCGACTGTGTCATAACGGAATATACATCTGTGTTAGATAAGCAGCCCAGCATTTTAACATAAGCGTAACCTAGCTAAATAGCATTTGGCTGAACAATTAAATTCTTAGGCACAAATAAAAAAGGCAGAGTATAAATACTCTGCCTTTTAAAATAATGGTGGGTCGTGCTGGATTCGAACCAGCGACCAATTGATTAAAAGTCAACTGCTCTACCAACTGAGCTAACGACCCAAGCTCGGTGCGTATTCTATACTGAAAATATTTTTTGTCAACAAATTCAATAACTTATCTACGCTTAATTTTCGCTTTGGTGGGTCGTGCTGGATTCGAACCAGCGACCAATTGATTAAAAGTCAACTGCTCTACCAACTGAGCTAACGACCCCCAAAGCGGGCGCAAATAATACTATTTTTCAGATATAAAACAACCCCTTACGCCACTTTTTTCACATTTTTTATAAGACCCCTTATATTTAAAGGGCTTGGCGGGGTTTGTCGAACAGAAGATTACGCGCAGCACAACAAACAACGCGCTATTAGAGGTATGTTTTAGGGAGTTAAGAAAGAATTACTTAAAATTATCTTTTAGATATTTAGCCGCAAAGCGAGCAGATGCAGAATCTGCATATTGTTTTACCACTGACTGAAGCATCTTTTGGCTCAAAGATGTATCACCAAGTCGGTGTAGCACGACACCTAATTTATAGGTTGAATCGGGCGTTTTTTGATGATCTGGATATTGATTAACCACAATCGTGAACGCTTTACGTGCTTCCTCTAAGTTACCCTGGTTATAGTAAATTTGTCCAAGCCAGTAATAACCATTAACGGCCAACTCACTTTTTGGGTACTTTTGCAGAAAGGATTTAAACTTAACAGCCGCTTCATCAAGCTTACGCTGCTTCATAAAAGCAAATGCAGCATCATATTCGTCTTTACCATCACCGCTAGGTGCCACCTCTACTTGGTCACTCGGATTAACCGAGACATCAAGCATTTGTGTCATCCGACGATCAAGGTCAAGATATCGCTGTTTTTGTTCTGTTTTTAATTTATTTAACTCATAGCCTTGTTCTTCAACTGTAGAACGAAGACTTTGAATTTCTTGTTTTAGCATCTCTATTTCAGAGAAAAGCATCTGACTTGCAGCTGGGCTCAAACCATTATTAGCATTTGATGCAGCCGGGGTCTTTGCCACTGATTGAACCGGGACGCCTTTGGCATGATCCAAAGACGACCAAGTATCAGCATTTACAAAACTAGCTCCAGTGACACACAGTGCCAAAGGAGCCCATTTGAAAGATGCAAACTTAAACATTAGCGCGCTTGATAGTTGATTTCAGTGCGACGGTTTTTAGACCAAGCTGAATCATCAGAACCCACAACTGCTGGGCGCTCTTCACCAAAGCTTACGCTTTCTAGTTGGTTAGGGTTAACACCTTGAACAACTAAGTAACGCTTAACAGTGTTTGCACGACGCTCACCAAGAGCAAGGTTGTATTCAACTGTACCGCGCTCGTCACAGTGACCTTCTAAAGAAACGCGTGCTTGTGGGTTAGCCACTAGGTATTGAGCGTGAGCATTTAGAATGTCTTTAAATTCTGGACGGATCTCAGAACGGTCATAACCGAAATAAACAACAGTTTGATCAAGCAAAGGGTTTGCTGCCATTGCTGCTTGCTCTTCAGTTACTACGTCTAGACCTTGTGAATCTGGAACCGCTTGAGTTTGGCTCTCTTCAACTGATGTATCAGTCGTTGCTGCTTCGTCAGTAGTACCGCCGCTGCTAGCACAACCTACGATGGCAAGAGAAAGAAGAGATACTGCGAAAATTTTTCCCAAGTTTTGCATTGTTTTACCTTATTTTAATGTTGTGTAGTTAATTTAAATACGGGCCCCATGCTGGCTCTCGAACATCTCCACTTTTAGATGGAACCAAGAACTTCACATCGCCATCGACCGATACTGCGGCCAGAATGCTTCGTTTATTATGCTTTGCGGCATACATTACCATAACTCCATTTGGAGAAACACTAGGTGATTCATCAAGATATGTATCAGAACTCAAAATTTGCAACAAACCTCTCGTTAAATCCAACGAAGCGATATGAAAGTCATCATTTTTTTGTGCTTGATGCACCATAACTAAGAACCGGCCATCTTGCGCAAGCCTAGCACGAGCATTGTAGTGGCCTTCAAACGTGAGTCTTTCAAGGTACCCTGTCTCAATATTTTTACGGTAAATTTGCGGGTTACCACTGCGACCACTGGTAAAAATAATATGCTTACCATCCGGCATCCAATTGGGCTCAGTATCAATTCCATAATGATTGGTCACTCGCAGCCAATTGCGCGTTGTAAGATCCACCACGTAAATCTCAGGGTTACCATCTTTCGATAAGGTCAGCGCTAATTTTTTGCCGTCCGGTGAAAACGCTGGCGCGCTATTTAAGCCCTTGTTTGAACTGATCAGTTGTTTTTTACCGGTCGTAATATCTTGTACGTATACTCGACTACCCGCATCCTCAAGCATTACATAAGCAATTCGCTTACCATCTGGTGCCCATGCTGGTGAGAAAATCGAATACTTTGACGTTAAAATGATTTTTTCTCTGGCACCGTCACTATCAGCAATAGAAAGATTAAAACGAGTACGCTCTGGATTAGTCGTGACATACGCGATTTTGGTTGAAAACGCACCGCGAATACCTGTTAATTGTTCATAAATAGCATCACTAATGCGGTGAGCCACATCTCGAAACTGCCCTTCGTTAGCTTTTAAGGTTTGGGTAAGCAGTTCACGTTCATTGAACACATCAAATAACTGATAACGTACTTGAAATAAGCCTTCAGGCAATTGAGTGATCACCCCCATCACCACGTATTCTTGTTTTAATAAACGCCAATCACGAAAATACAGGTCATCTTCTGTATGCGGGTGGCTTAGCATATCCTTAGGCGCAAGAACGGAGAAATGCCCTGAACGCTCCAGATCATTTGCCACTACTTCATCAATTAGAGATCCTGGTAAGGTCGACGCGGTTTGAAAAGGCACCACAGAAATTGGAATAGACGAAGCAATGCCTTGAGTGATTTCAATGGTTAGCTCAGCTTTAGCAAATACACTGAACAATAAACTAACAATAACAAGGGATGTACGCATCATAATCGAGCATTTTCCGGTTTCAGTTTTAAGACAATTTGACGAAATTGTTTTTCAAATAGTGTGGCATCTTCAGGTACGGGAAAGTTCCCTACCTTCCATACAGCCTGCTCAGCACTTCGATCCAGTGCGGTATTACCACTAGACTCTAGTAACAATACTTCAGTGACCTCACCTGTTGGCACCAAGTAAACACGTAACACGACCTCTTCATCGTGTTTGGCACTCGGAGGGAAACGCCAAACAGACTGAATGAGCGCGTTAATCTGGCTGCTGTAATCGGCCACTTGCTGTTGATCTTTTAAAGCTTGTTTGGCCTGCGCTTCTTTTTGCTCCGCTTCTGCACGGGCGTTATGCGCCTCTTCTTTTTCTAGTGCATCTAAAAAATCAGCACCAGGCAAAGGCAATGGTTTGGCAGGCGCTATTTCTTTTTTGATAACGGTTTCGGCTTTTTTAGTTTCTACTTTTGTAACCGGCTTTGGTTTTACTTTTTCTACCGGTTTTGGTTTTTTAGCGGGCGCTTGTTTTTTAGGCTGCTTTACTTTGGCTGCTTTTGGTTTAGGTTCGTTTAATTGAACAATACGTGCGGCAATGTGTTGTGGCACTTTCACAACTCTATCTTCGTGCCCAATCCATTGGTTTGTCAGCAATAACAGCAATACCAAAATAATCAGCCCAGAGCCTAACGCTGGTATTTTAAAACTGGTTGGATCAGAAAAATTCAGCACCATTATTTGCCTGGCTCCGGCGCTTCAGTGACTAAACCTACTCCTTGTGCGCCGGCTGCTTGCAAAGTGCTCATGAGGTCGATCACTTTGCCATAGGCAACCGTTTGATCTCCTCGCACTAAAACATCGGTATCAGGCTGCTGCTTTAAAATTTTGGACACGTATTTATGTACATACTCTAAATTAACAGCAGTGTCTTCTTCGCGACCACGCTCGATAATGTACTGACCAGTATCTTTTATGGTAACAATAACAGGTACTTTATTTTTATCCGATTTAATAGGCTCGCTCGCTACTTTCGGCAAATCCACCCGCACACCTTGAGTCAGCTGGGGCGCTGTAATCATAAAGATAACCAGCAATACCAGCATTACGTCAATGTAAGGTACCACATTCATTTCAGCGATTGGGCGACGCTTTTGCTTAGCCATTTTTTTCTACCGTTGCTGAAACTGGAGGCACTGGGGTTTCCGGTACCACTTTATTCTTTTTATATACTTGGCGATGTAGGATGCTAATAAACTCTTCACCAAAGGTTTCATAGCTACTAATCACTTGATCAACCTTGGTGGTGAAACGGTTATAGAAAATTACCGCAGGGATCGCCGCAAACAAACCAATCGCCGTTGCAATTAACGCTTCTGCAATACCCGGTGCCACTGTCGCTAAAGTGGCTTGGTGTACGTTCGCCAAACCTCTAAAACTGTTCATAATCCCCCAAACAGTACCAAACAAACCCACATAAGGACTGGTTGAACCGACGGTGGCCAAAAATGGTAAATGCAGTTCAAGCAATTCGGATTCTCGCGTGGTTGCAACACGCATTGCTCGTTGAGTGCCTTCCATAACCGCTTCTGGATCAGCATTACTTTGCTGGCGCAGGCGGCTAAACTCACGAAAACCCGCTGTGAAAATATTCTCAACACCAAAAGCAGGTGGTTCTTGGTTTATTTCTTTGTACAGCTGACTTAAATCCATGCCAGACCAAAAACGATCTTCAAATTCGGTAAAGCTATTTTTAGCCGCATTTAGTACACGTTGACGCTGAATTATAATCATCCACGAAGCAAACACAGCCGCCAGCAAAATAAGCATGACACCTTGCACTACCCAGCTAGCATTTGAAATTAACGACCACAAGGTCATGGATTCATTCACACTTAACTCCTTATCTCATCACTGATCGTAATGAGGCTTAAAATGGCTTGTGGTAATGCCATTGGTTTTTTATTAGTAGCGTCAATACACGCTATTGTGACATCAGCGTGTAGTTTTTGTTCGTTTTCAGTTTGTATGGTTTGTTGCATTTTTAATGAGGCTTTTTTAACCGCTATTATGTTTACACTGACGGTTAACGCATCATCCAATTCGGCAGGCTTTTGCCATTTGATATTCATATCTCGCACAACAAACAACACATTTTGCTGCTTTAAAAGAGACTGATTAAACCCTAACTCTCGCAACCACTCAGTACGTGCACGCTCGAGAAAATACAAGTAACGCGCGTGATAAACAATACCTCCAGCATCGGTATCTTCAAAATAAACCCGTACAGGCCAATTAAATTCACTCACGTTAGTCACTTGTACTCATTGTTAAACCAAAATGGGTGTAAGCATGTTCGGTAACCACTCGCCCCCTTGGGGTACGCATCATAAACCCTTGCTGAATTAAATAAGGCTCTAACACATCTTCAATGGTGTCACGCTCTTCACTGATAGCCGCTGCGAGTGAATCAACACCCACAGGACCACCACCAAATTTTTCAATCATGGCTAACAGCAAACGGCGGTCCATATGATCAAGACCATGGGTATCGACATTCAACATATTAAGCGCAAGATCTGCCATATCTTGAGTAACCACACCATCCCCTTTTACCTCAGCGTAATCACGTACTCGACGCAGCAATCGGTTGGCAATTCGTGGAGTGCCTCGCGAGCGCATGGCCACTTCTTTTGCACCATGACCATCGATCTCAACACCTAATAAACTTGCACTGCGACTCACGATACCCGTTAAGTCTGCCACATTATAAAATTCTAAACGTTGCACGATACCGAAGCGGTCACGTAATGGAGACGTCAACAAACCCGCACGCGTGGTAGCACCAATTAATGTGAACGGCGGCAAATCAATTTTAATGGAGCGCGCCGCCGGCCCCTCCCCTACCATAATATCAAGTTGATAATCTTCCATGGCGGGATACAACACTTCTTCTACAGATGCACTTAAACGATGTATCTCATCAATAAATAAAACATCCCCTTCTTCAAGGTTGGTCAATAACGCGGCTAAGTCACCGGCTTTTTCTAATACAGGGCCAGAAGTCGATTTGATATTGACCCCAAGCTCATTGGCCATGATGTTAGCTAGGGTGGTTTTACCCAATCCAGGTGGGCCAAATATTAGGGTGTGATCCAGTGCTTCTTGGCGCGCCTTAGCCGCACCAATGAATATTTCCATTTGCTCACGCACCGCAGGCTGACCTTCATAATCCGCCAATTTAGTAGGACGAATAGCACGGTCTTGTGGGGTTTCTTGCTGGATGAGTTGTTCGTTATCCGCACTAACAAAGCGATCGCTTTCTATCATGACTGCATCTCTTAATAACCGTCTTTTAATTACTGCTTTAACATGCCTTTAAGGGCAAAACGAATCAAATCTTCTGCACAGGTAACTGGGGTTTTAATGGCAGAGATGGCTTTTGCAGCTTCGGTGGGTTTATAGCCAAGGGCAATTAATGCCCCTTCTGCTTCTTGTATCCAATGCTCTTGACCCGCAGGCTCTGGGTTTGCCGCGGCCATCAATGGTAAATCACTATCAACTTGCCACTCTTTTAATCGATCTTTCATTTCGACCACTAAGCGCTCTGCGGTTTTTTTGCCAATGCCAGGAATGCGCACCAAGGTGGCAGTATCACCGTCATGAATGGAGCGCACAAACGATTGCGCTTCAATGCCAGACAATATGGCCAAGGCTAATTTAGGCCCCACACCGGATACTTTAATGAGTGCGCGAAAAAGAGCACGCTGCTGCTTATCAGAAAAACCATACAACAATTGGGCATCTTCACGCACTACAAAATGAGTATGTAATGACACCTGCTGACCAAGTTCTGGCAACTTGTAAATGGTGGTCATGGGCGCAAGCACTTCATAGCCTATGCCATTAACATCAATTAATAATTCAGGGGATTGTTTTTCAACCAAGGTGCCACGGATACGACCAATCATAGAAAACGCTGCTTATTATTGTGAATACTGTATTTATAATCAGTATAGGTTACCCAATCCTTAGGGCGATGGCTAGTTGCGGCGGTTAAAACACTTTTAAACGGCCATTTTTTTGCTTGCTGCCGCCCGCTTGTGCCACAAGATTTTGTGAAGAGTAGGCATGGGTAATGGCAATGGCTAAGGCATCGGCCGCATCCGCTTGGGGCTTACCCGGAAGGTTGAGTAATATTTGCACCATATGCTGCACTTGCTCTTTATCCGCTGCGCCCCGCCCTGTCACCGCTTGTTTGACCGAGCGTGCAGCGTATTCAAATACGGGTAACTCTTTCATGCTGGCCGCTACTATGGCGCTGCCTCTGGCTTGACCTAACTTAAGGGCAGAGTCCACGTTTTTTCCCATGAATACTTGCTCAATGGCAAATTCATTTGGATTTTGCTCATCAATTATTTGTGTCACACAGGTGAAAATCTGCTTAAGGCGAAATGCCAAGTCTTCAGAGGTATCAATACGAATACAGCCCGAGGTGATATAGCGTAACTTGCTGCCTTGTGCATGAATGACACCAAAGCCTGTTAAGCGTGAACCTGGGTCAATTCCTAAAATAATAGCCATAATGTCGCTCGCATAATCATTGCTTTATTTTACCCAGTTCCCAAGAGATACCTAGTGCTTACTTCAAATGCTGGGAACTTTCTTATGCTTAACGCTTCTCAACACATATACTCATGAAAGGTCTGTTAATATGAAAACGCTTACTTTATTGGCTCTAGGTAGCTTACTTTTATTAGCTGGTTGTGGCTCAAGCAGTGATTCGGTTGAAAGCGATACAGCTGGTGATGTGAATTTTCGAGTGACCTTTACCACCACTTGGAATGGCACAGATTTCCCCACAAATTACCCAAGTAATGCCCATTGGTCACCCCTTGTTGGCACCGTTCATAATGAACAAGTTATTTTTTGGGCCCCTAATGATCAGCCAGCCACCGCCGGCATTAAAAGCATGGCGGAAACCGGCAGTACTTCTGCGTTTGATTCTGAAATTCAAACTGCTAAAGCGGCGGGATACAGCCAAGGGCGCATTCAAGCTTCTGGAATTAGCACTGGCAGTGGTATTACCAGCATTGAGTTTTCAACGTCAGATACCTACCCACTACTCACTTTAACCAGCATGGTTGCACCTAGCCCAGACTGGTTTGTGGGCGTACACGGTTTAGCATTACAAGATGAAGAAGGTGAATGGATTGAAACACAAACCATTAACCTTGAAATTTATGATGCAGGTACAGATGACGGCGTACAATTTACTTCTGCAAATAGTGATACCAGCTCGCAAAACCTATCTATCAGCTTACTCAGCTCAGATCGTGCCGATACCGATATAGAAAATGGTCAACACTTCAGTTCAGGTAAATATGTTGGCACCTTATTGATTGAAAAAATTTAACCATTACTTCTCTATAAAATGCATCCCCGATAAAAGCACTCGGGGATGACGCCATCACCCTACCTATCGCTTCTTTTTTGCTTCAACCACTCTTTGCGGCATAATACAAAACATCCAATCAATCCAAATCACCACGAGACGCAATGAGCACGCTACTTTTTCAACTAGTTTTAAAACAATGGGATAAAAGCCAGCGCCAGCCAGAGCAACAAACTGCCATTGCTAGCCAAGCAATTATTTACCCTATCAATTCGCAGCCTGAGTTCATGTTATTTGAAAAGCCGTGTGTGTTAGACCAACATGCGCTGGACTTTGCACAAGAGCCATTAGAAGACATAAGCGCCGAATTACTTAGCTCTAAAGATGCTGGGCGCGCTATCTCAAAAACCTTTCTTAAAGATGGCCGCGCCAAACTAGACCGCTTTATCATTTCACACTCGGCGCAAGAGTTTCACCTTGCCTATGAAGATGAAGAGGGCATAGTCACTGAAATTGGCAATTTAGAAAACGGCTGGATTCAAGCTAAATATGAGTGGCGCTATCGGGTTGAAAAAAACAACGAAATTTTTTGGCAATATGAAGAAGTAATATTAAATGCCGCTTTGGTTGATACGGTGAACGCCGATGCATTTTTACAACAACCACCAGCGCTTGTATTTAACGCCTGCCAACTTTAATTAACCCAAAAAAAAGAAGCCCGCAGGCTTCTTTTTTATTAATAATGACGGGTGCTTTCGCACCCTATTCATTACTTGGTTTCTTTGGCGCGTAACTGAATACCCACTTCACGTAGGTTTTTCGTTTCAACCACACCTGGTGCCATGGTCATGACACACGCCGCAGATTGCGTTTTAGGGAACGCGATCACTTCACGGATGCTTTCAGAGCCCGTCATTAGCATGATTAAACGGTCAAGACCGAATGCTAAACCACCGTGTGGTGGTGCACCAAATTGCAGTGCGTCTAGTAAGAAGCCAAACTTCTCACGTTGCTCTTCTTCAGTGATGTTCAGAATTTCAAATACCACTTTTTGCATTTCTTGATCGTGAATACGGATCGAACCACCACCAAGCTCACAACCGTTTAATACCATGTCGTATGCACGGGACAAGGCTTTGGCTGGGTCTGCTTTTAACTCTTCTGGCGTGCAAGAAGGCGCTGTGAATGGGTGGTGAATGGCAGTTAAACCGCCGTCTGAAGTTTCTTCAAACATTGGGAAATCAACAACCCACATTGGCGCCCATTCTTTGATTAGCATGTTTAGATCTAGACCTAGTTTCACACGCAGAGCACCTAGTGCTTCGTTTACGATGGTTTCTTTATCGGCACCAAAGAATACGATGTCGCCGTTCTTCGCTTCGATTTTTTCCATGATCTTCATGGTATTGTCATCGCCGATGAACTTAATGATTGGAGACTGCAGGCCTTCAACGCCTTTTTCAATCTCGTTAACCTTGATCCAAGCCAGACCTTTAGCACCGTAAATACCAACAAATTTCGTGTATTCATCGATTTGCTTACGAGACAGTTCAGCACCGCCTGGTACTTTAAGAGCAGCAACACGACCCTTAGGGTCTTTAGCTGGGCCAGCGAATACCTTGAATTCGATATCTTGTAAGAATTCAGCCACGTCCACTAATTCCATAGGAATACGCAGGTCAGGCTTATCAGAACCAAAACGGCTCATGGCTTCGCTGTATGGCATGTGTGGGAATTCACCCAAATCAATATCCATTTGATCTTTGAATACTGCTTTAATCATGCTTTCAGCAGCACCCATGATGTCTTTCTCTTCAATGAAAGACGCTTCCATATCAATCTGAGTAAATTCAGGCTGACGGTCAGCACGTAAGTCTTCATCACGGAAACATTTGGCGATTTGGTAGTAGCGATCAAAACCCGACACCATCAACAATTGCTTGAACAATTGAGGAGACTGCGGCAAGGCAAAGAATGAACCTTGGTGAGTACGGCTAGGCACCAAGTAATCACGAGCACCTTCTGGGGTTGCACGGGTCAAAATTGGGGTTTCGATATCTAGGAAACCTTGCTGATCCAAAATGTTACGAATTTGAGTGGTCACTTTGTGACGGAAACGCAAGTTTTGCTGCATTTCATCACGACGTAAGTCCATATAACGATACTTAAGACGAACATCTTCACCCACTGGGCTGTAATCATCTAATGGGAACGGAGGCGTATTCGCTTTGTTTAAGATGTTGATCGCTTTACCAAGGATCTCAATCTTACCCGTGGTCATGTTGTCGTTTTCACTACCGGCTGGGCGAGCACGCACAAGACCTGTAATTTGCACCACGTATTCGCTACGAACACTGTCTGCGGTATTGAATGCTTCAACCGTATCAGGGTCAAATACCACCTGAACCAAACCTTCACGGTCGCGAACGTCAAGGAAGATAACGCCACCATGGTCACGGCGACGGTGTACCCAACCGCAAAATGTTACGGTCTCATCGACCAATTTTTCTGTAATTTCACCACAGTAATGGCTGCGCATACTGAATTCCCAAATCTATCTTATTTAAATATATCGATTATTCGTCGTACTTAGAGCCAAGCCCATTGAGCACGAATGTTACGGATATGTGAATTAAAGACATTCACGAGGTTTACCGCCTTCACTGACAACAGGAATTATCACTGTTTATCAGCTATTTACCTCTATTTGACCCAAGGTCACTTCATTCTTATGGCAAGGCACAAGGTACCTCAACATAACCTGATTCTTTAAAAGGCGAGCATTATACCCATTTTGCACGAAATTCCGACATCTTGTGTGGCCCTGCTATGCTTTATTTATACAAGGAGATGCCATGGCAAACCTAACAATCGCCAATTTTGATGTTGATCTGGTCAGCGATCTAAAAGATGAGCTAGAAGAAAAGCGCCAATGCTGCAATGACCACCTGCTCAATCTAGAAGGCAAGCCCGACAGCATCGATACCATTAACCTGCTTTTTCGTGATGTTCACACGGTTAAAGGGGATCTTGGCATTATGGGCATAAGCCAATATCTCCCGCTATTACAGGCCATCGAAGACATACTGGACACCCTCAGAAAACAACAAAACAAATACACCCCTGCACTGGGTGACGTATTGCTGCTGAGTCTAGACATGACCTTTAATGAGCTAGATAAGTTCATAAACGGCATTGATGACTTTAACCAAGCAAACTATAACGAATTAGCAAGCCAAATCACCAAGCTCGCTACCTTGTCTAATCACGACTATGACCAACAGATATTAAGTGTTCTGCAACGCATGGCTCCAGAAACCACACCCGTAGAAGAGCTCGAAGAAATGCAAAACAAGCTGTATTTCACCGAGCAAGAAATCAACGAAGAAGTGGCGTTTTTCATGCAGTTGAGCTTGTTAGTAGATCAACGCAGCCCCTATGGCCCTGGTCGCACAGAGCGCATGTTTGAACTGGCCATGAATATGAATCAACTAGCCGGCAACCCCATCGATACGAATCAGTTACAAACTGCGCTGTATTTACACGACCTCGCGATGGCGTTTTTTCCTAAAGGCATGGCCGATAAAGCCAGTGCCCTGAGCCATAAAGATTGGCAGTGGGTTAAAAGTCACGTGACACTGGTTCACCAGATGATCAGTAGTTTTGAGGTTTGGGACAGCGCTGCAGAAATTATTTTACACCACCACGAACGCATCGACGGCAGTGGCTACCCCAATGCACTTAAAGAAAATGAAATCTGCGAAGGCGCAAAACTACTAGCCATTGTCGATACATTTGAAGCCATCACTCAAACCCGAGCCTACCAACAAAGTCAACAACGACCAATGGTAAGAGCCATTGTAGAAATCAATCAGCAAGCCGGTTCACTTTTTTGCCCTATCTGGGTAGAGCACTTTAATCAAGCTGTTAAACGCCTTCACATAAAAATAGCTAAAAAATAGGCATTTTTTCACTTTTTTGCTTGCTTGGTGCTCTTAGTTGTTTGTATATTCGTGCACACGAAACACAAAAACAACAAGGACTCAGCTATGGCAGCTAAAAAAACCGCAAAGAAAGCAGCAGTTAAAAAACCAGCCGCTAAAAAAACCGCCGCTAAAAAAGCACCAGCAAAAGCCGCACCAGCTAAAAAGTTGACCGCTGTTGCCGAGCGTTATAACAAAACACAAATCCTAACTGAAATTGCAGAAAACACTGAACTGACTAAAAAACAAGTTCAAGCAGTTTTAGACAACCTAGGCGACGTAATCGAACGTCACGTTAAAAAGCGTGCAGTTGGTGAGTTCGTTCTTCCTGGTCTACTAAAAATCCAAGCCGTTAAAAAGCCTGCGAAGAAAGCCCGTAAAGGTATTAACCCTTTCACTGGTGAAGAAACAACGTTCAAAGCGAAGCCTGCTTCAATTGCAGTTAAAATTCGCCCACTGAAAAAACTTAAAGAAATGGCTGAATAAGCATTCCTTTAAAAAACGGGCCAAACCCAGTTTGGCCCGTTTTTTTATGCCTGCGATTTGCTAGTAACGACCAAATGTTACGCCACTGCAATCCATATATACTGTCTAATTTAAGAGAATATTGGGTGTTTATGCTTTATAGACGCGTATTGCTGCAATTATGTTGGTATTTGATAACCCCACTATTTCTACTGTGCATACCGCAAGCGTTACACATAAAAAAGACGGCTCTTCGATTACCTGAAGCCAAAGGCGATCACACGGTTACCATTGGGGCTAATGAAAAAAGACTCAAATTTAACCATTATGGTGAGTCAACCGTAGCAGGGGTTGGTGTTGAGTTGCTCAAGGATGCGCTAAGCGCACAACTATGCCAAACGCTAACATCTGAACTGCAAGCGCAAAACACCCGTGTGCAATGTCATATTACAGGGCAAAATGGCATTCGTTTTAGCGAACTTAACTCCCTGATCGCCCAACAAAAAGAACCAGCAGACTTTACCATTATCACCATGGGCGTTAACGACACCACTGGGTTTACATCAGTTAAACGTTGGCAACAAAGTATTCTTCAAAGCATTACGTTATTACAACAAAACCGCCCTGCACCTATCTTTTTTACCCAGGTGCCTCCCATGGCACAGTTCCCTGCGCTGCCTGCCCCACTTAGATATGTACTAGGGTTTCGTGCCTATCTATTAAATTTTGAACTACAAAGAATCTGCGCACAACACAAACACTGTCACTACATTGGCAGTAAATTATTAGTAGAAAAAGACATGATGGCCAAAGACGGGTATCACCCAAGCGCACTTGGCTATGCAGCTTGGGCTAAACAAATCACACCAGAAATATTAAAAATATTGCAGTGCTCACAATAAACAAACGTTAATAAAGTGCATCGCCATCATTCGCTGACGGTGTTACAAACTTATCACTAAACAGCAGAGTTAATTCATCCACCATTTTCTCAAGGGCTTCTTTTGAGTAAGGTACCGGATCAATTGCTCCCCAAATTGGCTTAGGCCAGCACGGGTCACTTTTTTTACGAACAACGTGGTGAATATGAAGCTGAGGCACCACATTTCCCAATGCCGCTATATTCATGCTATCGGCTTCAAAATAGTCATCTAAACGTTGGCTTACATAAGCGGACTCATCAGACTGCAAGTAACGCTCCTCAGTGGACAACTGGTATAACTCGCTAGTTGTACTACGACGAGGCACCAAAATCACCCATGGAAATTGAGAATCGTTCATCAATAACACATCACAAAGTTTAAACTGGCCTAAACGCACAGTATCTTGTTGAAGCTGAGTATCTAATTTGTACATAATGTTGCTCCTTAAATCATATGGCTATTTAACCAATAAGGGCCTTAAATATGCAATGGCTAAATTCAATTGATCAAGCCCCTGCGCACCTTTGGCAAGGCTCATATCCCTTTATACAGCAAAACTTTATACGGGCATTGGAGTCAGGCGGTTCAATTAACCAACAAACGGGCTGGCAAGGTCATTTTTTATACGACGAACATTCGTCCTACTTACTACCCAGTTTTATTAAACACCATTCGTATGGTGAATACGTGTTTGACTGGGCTTGGGCAGAAGCCTACCAACAACACGGACTCCAGTACTACCCTAAGCTAATTATAGCCGCCCCTTTCACACCCGCTAGCGGCCCCAGAATCATACATAATTCACACCAACCACTAGATGGCCAAATCATAAGCCAGAATATTCAAAATCATTGTTTAGAACACAACTTAAGTGGTGCCCATATATTGTTTTGCAACCAGCAAGAGCACACACTATTAAAAGACCATAACTGGCATGAACGTAAAAGCGTACAGTTTCATTGGTTTAATTATGGTTATAAGGATTTTGATGATTTTTTATCACGTTTTAAATCTCGTAAACGTAAAGCCGTGATAAAAGAGCGAACGTCAATCCAGAAAAATAATATTGAAATAAAATGGCTAAACATTAACGAAATGACCAAAACACTTTGGCAGTTTTTTTATCAGTGTTACCAATCCACCTATAATATGCGCGGCATGCAAGGTTATTTAACCCTTGATAGTTTTTATGCTTTGGCCCAAAACATGGCGCATCAAATCAAAATCGTCATGGCATTTCATGATTCCAAACCCATTGGCTGTGCACTTTATTTTCAAGATGATAAAAATTTATATGGCCGTTATTGGGGGGCCATAGCCGATGTACCAAATTTACATTTTGAACTGTGTTATTACCAAGGAATTGAATACTGCATCAAACACGGGTTACAACATTTTGATCCAGGCACCCAAGGTGAACATAAAATCAGCCGTGGATTTGAGCCTATTTATACAAGTTCATTGCATCACCTACAGCATCAAGGTTTTCATGATGCTGTTGGCAACTTTGTGGTCGAGGAAGCAAAATCACTCAAACTGTATAAACAGGATTGTTATAATGCCTTGCCATTTAATGAGCAATGCATGCCTGATGTGCGGGATGAGCCGTACTTGTGATACTTCGTGAGCATTCCGTTCTTACAGCCAGTGCGCCTAGATCACAGAGGCCCTTTCAACAAGTTCAATGAGATCAGTAATACCGCCGAGGAGGCTGATTCTGTTTTCATAAATGAACAATCACATATTTACAAAGTACATTTCTTAATAGATCAAAACGTGTTTGTACGAGGGTGCCCCGCGCCCAAAAACAGTAAACGAGTGGTTTGATTTTTTGAAAGCACTCATAACATACATCACTTACCTTCGTCTAAGGTTCACCTCTGACCTAATTTGGATACCCAATCTGTTCGTGCCTCGCGTCGAGTATGACAATATAGAAAGGTAGGCCGCCTCCTACCGGTTTTTATAAATCAGCAGCCGCAGGCAACCTCGTACGATATTAAGAACACCGAGACGTTTCTATTTAAAATGTTTTAAATATTCCAACGCTCAATAAAATCCCTACATACTTGCTCAGGATTTTCTGCTTGGGTAATGGCGCTGATCATTGCAATGGAATTCACACCTTGGGCTTTTACTTTTTCAAAGCGTTCACCGTGAATACCGCCAATTGCCACAAGAGGAAAATCCGTTAACTGGGCTCGCCAATAGGGCAAGCCGGTTTCTCCTTGTGGGACCCAAGGCATGTCTTTGGTTTGAGTTGCGTACACTGGGCCAAAAGCAATGTAAGATGGTTTAATGGTTTTGGCACGAGCCACTTCATAAAAACAATGACTGCTCAATCCTAAGCGCAGCCCCCCATTGGCAATGGCCGATAAATCAGCTTCGTCTATGTCTTCTTGACCTAGGTGCACACCATAGGCTCCGCATTCGATGGCTAATTGCCAATAATCATTTATAAATAATTGGCAATTATATTGCTCTGCTAGAGCAATACTCATTTGTATTTCTTGTTTTAATTCAACGCCGTGTAAATCTTTAATACGCAATTGAATAACACGTATTCCCAACGGCAATAAACGCGCTAACCATGCAGCACGATCTACAATGGGATAGACACCCAAAGTAGCCTGACATGGTAAAAACCTAAGATCTGTTTCTACGGCATTAAGATAGACCTTAGGCAACTGGTCATGTAAAGGAGCATTCAAATGAGCGTCTTTGTTGTGCTGCCAAGCTGAAAACGTTAGAGAGCCAGTTTCCTCATCAATATTAAACGGGTGCTGCCAAGCAGATTGCATTTGTGATTTTGCAATGACCACCGCATCGGCCATGTCATAATTTAATGCGATTACACCTGCAATTAATGCCGCCATAGCGCAGCCAGTACCCCGATTAAAACCGTGAGAATATTCATCATGTTCTAAATAAAATTGCTGTGTTTTACTCGAATAAAAATCTCGGGCCATATGCTGACTATGCCCACCCTTTAAAAGCACATGTTTAACACCCATGTCATGAAACGCTAATGCCCGCTCATTCACTAATTCACTCACATTTGTATGTTCACCCAGTTGCGCGATTAAATAATGGGCCTCATCAAAATTTGGGGTCAATAGGTCCACATAGGGCAACAAAATACTTAACGCTAAAAATCGTGTATTCGATGTTTCAGTATGAGGGTTAGTTTGGTGTTCGCCGTCGCTTTCACTAGTGGCAGCTAATACTGGATCTAAAATAATGGTTTTATTTAAAAAAATTGGGTGTGACACTAATGCCATAGCTTGATCTGGGTTGGCGATCATACCAATCTTGATCACACTAAAAATATCTTGTGCATGTAGCGCATCCAGTTGACTAACAAATACATCAATGGGCACTGGATTTAATTGATAAAAATTATGCTGATTTTGTGCGGTATTCGCTGTAATGCAACTAGCACAATGTACGCCCAGTGAAGCCAATGCACGCTGATCCATGGCGATGCCTGCCATGCCTAATGGGTCATGAGCTGATACTGATAACACGGCTGATTTTTTTTCAGCTTCTTGCGAAAATGACATGATTAAATTTCTTAAATAGTATTATAAGTTGTCATGATGCCAAAATGGCATGCCTACAACCGGTGTGCTAGCCACGGCTTTTTGCTGCTCTTGCATGCAACCAGCCTTATAAGCCAAGCGACCTGCTTCTACGGCTAATTTAAATGCTTTTGCCATGGTAACGCTGTCTTGTGCTTTTGCGATCGCGGTATTTAATAGTACGCCATCAAATCCCATCTCCATGGCTTGTGTTGCATGACTGGGCTTGCCTAAACCTGCATCAATAATCATGGGCACTTGTGGGAAGCGGTTACGTAATAAAGTTAACGCATAGGGGTTCATTAACCCCTTACCCGTGCCAATGGGTGCCCCCCAAGGCATCAAAATATTGCAGCCAACTTCTAGAAGTTTTTCGCATAAAATTAAATCATCAGTGCAGTAGGGGAACACTTCAAAACCTTGTTTGATGAGTTCTTGTGCCGCTTCGACTAATTGAAATGGGTCGGGTTGTAAGGTGTAGTCATCACCGATAACTTCAAGCTTAACCCAATTAGTCTTAAATAATTCGCGTGCCATTTGCGCCGTAAGAATGGCCTCTTTTGCACTAAAGCAACCAGCGGTATTGGGTAATAAAAAGCGGTTATCCTGTTTGAAATCTTGTAAAAACTGCCAAAATACGGGGTTATCTTGTGCTTCGTTTTTAGCCAGCTGTCTGCGCAAAGAGACCGTCATGATTTGTGATGCAGATTGGTGGATACTGGCCTGCATGATGCTCGGTGAGTCGTACATGGCGGTGCCAATTAATAAACGGCTTTCTAAGGTTTCGCCACCAATTGAAAAACGATCATGTGGTGTATTCTCTTTTTTTGCATTCATTCAGCCACCCACCACCGCAGTTAATAGTTCAATGTCATCATTGTCTTGCAAAAAGTACGAACCATATTCTTGCATTGGCACAAACTGCTGATTCACTGCCACAACACTTCGAGTAATAACAGCCTCCCAGTCATCAAACTGCTTTTGTAAAAATGTCAGTAAGGTCATGGATTCATTTAACTCTAATCGCTCACCGTTATAACGAATGCTCATAAAAAAGTTCTCATCTAGCCGTTTACCCGCTGTTGTCGTTTTTGTTGAAACAAATCATCAGATAATGCTTGCTCAATGACAGCTGGGCTTAATAAATACCCATGACGGTACAATCCATTAATACGCGTTAAACCCTCTTTCACATCAACAATAGGCTGATGATTCAAACTGGTTGGGCGCACGCCTGTATCCATACGGATGATTCGCGCTTCTGCAAAACCTTTATGCACACTGTAAGCGGCTGTTAATAATTCAAGTGCTGAGCGTACACTCATGGGGCCATCATCAGCACTTTCTATTTCAGTAGCACCAATAATAAAGTGATGGTCTTCACGGGGCACAATGTAAAGTTTATATTTAGGATGCATGACACGAATCATATGTTGTAAATTTACTTCTGGTGCATGCAATAAAATACGCTCACCACGGACCCCATACAAGCTCAGTTGATCTTTGGCAGCTAAGCCGCGACAGTCAAACACCCAATCATAATAATCACCATTTACCTCATGGCTGCCAATGGTGTGAACATGGGAATGATTAAATTCACCTTGTTGCGCAATCACACTATGTAATGCAGTTAAAACTTGGTGACTATCAACTTGTGCCTCTTTTTTTAAATGCAAAGCATGATTAAAGTGTTTAAGTTCTGGCTCAAGTGAGCTTGCGCTAACAGATGAGACGCAATCATCAAAGTCATCTAACTTGCGCTTAAGAGTACTATGAAACTGAGCTAAGCTGCCCGTGTCTTGTGTGTGAGCCAACACCAATGTGCCGTTGTCTCGATAGAAAATTGAATGATTTAATTTCGTCAGTTCATCTACCAAAACAGGCCATAAAACAAGACTGCGCAAACCCAATTTATAAACATTAGTATTGGCGCTTTCTAATTCAGCCATGGGTGCCAACATACCTGCAGCTGTATATGAACAAGACTGCTTTTGCCTGTCTTGTTCATACACCGTCACGTTAAGGTTTCGCTTAATGCACTCATAAGCCAGTACACTGCCACAAATACCGGCCCCCACTATTGCGATTTTCATGCAGGCGCTTCGCTGGTTTTGTTTGCGCTAGCCGGTACATATACCTCGCTGCCTAACGCTTTAAACTCTGCACTTTTATCTTGCATGGCTTTTACAATTTCATCTTTTGAATAATCACGTACTTCTTGTGAAATTTTCATCGAACAAAATTTAGGGCCACACATGGAACAAAAGTGCGCTACTTTTGCACTGTCTTTTGGCAAGGTTTCGTCGTGATACTCACGGGCAGTTTCTGGGTCTAAACCTAAATTAAATTGATCTTCCCAACGGAATTCAAAACGGGCCTTAGACATCATGTCATCACGATACCGGGCACCAGGATGACCTTTTGCAATATCTGCTGCGTGAGCAGCCAATTTATAAGTAATGATGCCAACTTTTACATCATCACGGTTTGGTAAACCTAAATGCTCTTTTGGTGTGACGTAACACAGCATGGCACAACCAAACCAACCAATCATAGCCGCACCAATACCGGAAGTAATGTGATCATAACCTGGGGCTATGTCTGTGGTTAACGGACCCAAGGTATAAAAAGGTGCTTCGTCACAGCATTCAAGTTGTTTATCCATATTGGCTTGAATCATATGCATTGGCACGTGACCTGGGCCTTCGATCATCACTTGCACATCATGTTTCAAAGCTATTTGTGTCAGCTCACCTAGGGTTTCTAATTCAGCAAATTGAGCGGCATCGTTTGCGTCAGCTTGAGAACCTGGGCGCAAACCATCCCCTAAGGAAAAGCTGACGTCATAGGCTTTCATGATTTCGCAAATATCTTCAAAGTGGGTGTATAAAAAACTTTCTTCATGGTGCGCAATACACCACTTGGCCATGATAGAGCCACCACGACTCACAATACCTGTGACACGGTCAGCGGTTAATGGCACATGCGCTAAACGAATACCCGCATGAATAGTAAAATAATCCACACCTTGTTCCGCTTGTTCTATTAACGTATCGCGAAACACTTCCCACGTTAAATCCTCTGCAATACCGTTCACTTTTTCTAGGGCCTGGTACAAAGGCACGGTACCAATTGGCACAGGTGAATTACGAATAATGTAATCACGGGTGCTATGAATGTGTTTGCCCGTTGATAAATCCATTACCGTATCGCCACCCCAACGGGTAGACCAAACCAGTTTCTCAACTTCTTCTTCAATAGAGCTGGTTAGCGCACTGTTGCCAATATTCGCGTTCACTTTTACTAAAAAGTTACGGCCTATAATCATAGGTTCTAATTCTGGATGATTAATATTGGCAGGAATAATGGCGCGACCGCGAGCAATTTCCTCTCGCACAAACTCACCAGTAATGGTTTGCGGAATACTCGCCCCCATGTGATTACCTTTTAAGCGGGCTTCACGTTCTGGTGTGGTAAATTCATTTTCAAGCGCAGCACGCTGCTGATTTTCGCGCATGGCCACATATTCCATTTCTGGGGTGACAATGCCTTTGCGTGCGTAATGTAGCTGACTAACATTTTGTCCTTGTTTTGCACGGCGAGGCTGGCGCTGTAAATGGGGGTTATAAAATTGGAACGCTTTGGTTTCATCATCCATACCATTGTCTTCTGGTTTGGTGTCGCGACCTTGATAAACCTCGGTATCATTACGATTTAAAATCCACTTAGCACGCACATCTGAAGCAATACCCTTATGTACATCAACCTCTGCATTCACATCCGTATAGGGGCCTGATGTATCGTAAACGTGAATATGGGTACCATCCGTTAAATTAATCTTACGCATAGGTACGCGCACATCGGGATGATTTGGGCTTTGAATATAGACTTTTTCACTACCCGGTAATGGTTCACGGGTAATCAATTGTGGATTCACATCGGCTAATTGCGATGCTTGAATAGCGTTTGAGTTTTCTGAATTTTGCATAGTGGACCCTTTATATTAATAAAGTCACCACTAACAAGGACGTGCGGGAGTCGATATGAACTGACGCTCAAAAATTGAAGTCAGTTACCCATCGATAAGATGCAAAACACCCCCATAGCCCAATATAAAATAGAACTATAAGCAAAGGTGCTTCACGCTCATTCCTACGCCGATGCTAGTCGGATCAGGTTCAACGGGTAAAGTCTCAGCTACTTTTACAAGCGGCACCCCGTGAGCATTTGGCCATTCTAAGGTAAGTTTTTAATTCTGCCAACCGCTTACATGACCAAATTTACCTATCTGCTGTCCGTAAATGCCCTTTCCCCCTTATTAATCAAAGGTATATTGGATAAAAAAATAATAAGAGCACGTCATGCCAGATTTCATTGAAACAATCATTCACGATTATACCACTGTATTCTCAGACCCTTGGTTTTGGCAGTTTCCCGCGGCTACCCTTGCCATCAGTTTTGTGGCCTTTATGGCGTTTGCACTACCTTGGACCTTACTTGCTTATTTAGAACCCAACTGGTTGAAACCCTACCGGATACAAGCCAAACCCATTGACGTGAGAAGCACCTTTTGGCCCTCGATTTATCACAGTATAAAAAATACAGCCGTGGTCTTTATTATGCTGGTGATAACATGGCCTTTAATTAAACAAACCGGTATTCACCTAGGGGATATGCCAAGTTTTTGGGTAATAGCCTTACAAATTTTATTTTTTATTTTATTAGATGATTTTTTGTATTACTGGATGCATCGTACTTTTCATGAAAACAAATGGTTACTCAAACATGTTCATAGCATTCATCATCAAATCAGAAATACCTGTGCCATCAATGGCAACTATATGCATTGGTTTGAATTTGCGTGTACATCAGGCTTGATTCTCATCGGCCCGATTTTATTGAGCAGCCATTTGTATGTGGTGTGGATATGGGTCGTCATTCGTCAATTTGAAGCCGCTGATGGTCACATGGGTTACGATATCCCTTGGAATCCTGCAAAGTTATTTATTATTTACCACGGCCCTGTTTATCATGATTTTCACCATGCAAAATTTAAGGGCAACTACTCTGGGTTTTTAAATTATCTAGATGGCTACTTGGGCAATACGTATGTAAAAGCGTATTTAGAATATAAAGCCAAACGTAAAGCTGGGTTAAAGCCTGAGGAAATACGATAACAATAAAATCAAGCCTGTCTTAATGTGCCATGGACATTGTAATTAGTCTGCATTATGTTCAATTAGATACAAATAACAATAAAGGTAACACCATGGCCGCTACACACTTTGATGTGCTGATTATTGGCGCAGGTCTTTCTGGTATTGGCATGGCTTGTCACCTAAAGCAGCATTGCCCAAACAAATCATTCGCTATTTTAGAGCGTCGCGAAGCCATTGGTGGCACTTGGGATTTATTTCGTTACCCAGGCATCCGATCGGACAGTGATATGGCCAGCTTTGGTTACCAATTTCGCCCATGGGATGGTTTAAGCATATTGGCCGATGGTGCATCGATTAAGCAATACATCAACCAAACCGCACAGGCATTTCATGTGGAAGGCAAGGTACATTTTTCTTTGAAAATCGTAAATGCCAATTGGGACAGCCAAAAGCAGTTATGGCAAGTTGATGCGGTGAATGAACAAACACAAGAGCATAGCTATTATACGTGTGATTTTCTTATTCCCTGTACTGGCTATTACAATTACGACCAAGGTTATCAACCTAAATTTAAACACTCCGAGTTATTTACAGGGCAATTGTTACACCCGCAAAAATGGCCTGAAGAATTAGATTACACCGATAAAAACGTCATCGTAATTGGCAGTGGTGCAACTGCTGTTACCATGGTGCCAGCCATGACTGATCGGGCGGCTCATGTCACTATGTTACAGCGTTCTCCTTCCTATATATTTTCAGTGCCTTCAGTTGACGCACTTTCTGATTTATTAAATACATTTTTACCTAAGCGTTGGGTTTTTTCTATGGCCCGCAAGCGTAATATATTTTTACAACGTACCATGTTCAAGCTGGCCAAACGCTGGCCGAATCTTGTTAGAAAATTATTATTGCGATTGGTTAAAGGTCAATTAGCCTCTGATTTTGATATGAAACACTTTACGCCGCAGTACAAGCCTTGGGATCAACGACTTTGCGCAGTACCGGATAGTGATTTATTCAATGCAATTAATTCAGGCAAAGCCAGCGTAGAAACAGACACCATAGAACACTTCACCGAAAATGGCATTCAATTAAAATCCGGCAAACATCTTAATGCCGATATTATTGTCAGCGCCACAGGTTTGAATTTACAAGTATTGGGGGGAATTTCACTCAGCATTGATAAGCAAACTTTAGATTTAAGTCAACACATGACCTACAAAGGTGTGCTTGCTGAAAACATCCCGAATATTGCTTGGATTTTTGGTTATACCAATGCCCCTTGGACATTAAAGGCAGACTTAGCTGCAAGCTACTTATGTCGCCTTTTTAAATATATGGATGAAAACAAATTTCAAGTAGTCCTTGCCAACAATCAAACAGAAACATCGTTAAATGAAACGGTCATGGATGAGATGGCAGCTGGTTATGTGCAAAGGGCAAAGGATGTATTACCGCGCCAAGGACGTAACCACCCTTGGCGAGTATTAAATAAATACGAAGTGGATAAAAAAACCTTACTTAAAGAAACCATTGATGATGGGATCTTACAATTTGAAAAAAAGCATCAAGCCGAAGTGCAAAACACAGTCAGTAAAACCGGCTAATCGGCCGATTCACATTTTAGGTCGTCCATTAATGCTTTTAAGAATCGTGCGGCCTCACCACCTGTGACCGCACGATGATCAAACGTTAACGATAACGGCAATATCGGATGAACCACTGCTTGACCTTTATAAGCCACAACCTCTTGACGTATGCCACCCGCACCCACGATCGTCACTTGTGGTGGCACCACCACTGGATTTGCATACTTGCCTGCCAAGGTGCCAAAGTTACTCAACGTGATGGTCGCCCCTTGCATTTCTTGAGGCGGAATTTTTCGGCTTTTTACCGCACTGCGTAACGCATTTAAGCCTTGACGCAAATCTGATAAATCTCGTTTACCAATGTTTCGTAACACAGGCACAAACAAACCTTGTTCGGTATCCACTGCGATACCTAAATCAATTTGTTCCAACACCCTTAGCGATAACTGCTCGCCATCAAACCACACATTAAGATTTGGTTCGCAGGCACAGGCATGAGCAATGGCATTCACTAAGCGCATGGTAATGTCTTGATCCGTTTCACCTTCAGCATCATACCAACTATGAATATCAACATCGTCATGCAGTGTCACAGGCACCACTTGAGCGTGACTCATAGCCATATTTTTTGCCATGGCTTTACGCACGCCTTTTAATGATTCACTTTGACCCATATCCGAATTTAATTGCGCAGCTTTTTCCACATCAAAGCTAGTAATACGTCCGTCTTCACCACTGGCTTTAATATGGGATAAATCAACATTTAACCGTTTGGCTAAGGCGCGCACACTGGGCGTGGCTTTAATAGATTGTTGTGAGTGTGTGTGATGGGCGCTGCCCACAATAAAATCATCTTTACTTTCGTGTTTTGTACTTAATGATAAATCCCCCACTACGGTACCACTGTCATCTTGTTCGCCTTGATATTCAACAAGGGGCTCACCTATGTGCACCACGTCCCCAGGTTCTGCAAATAACGCGCTGATGACACCTGCTTGTGGTGATGGTACTTCCACAATCGCTTTAGCGGTTTCAACCGATACCATTAATTGATCTACGGTAACGGTATCACCCGCTTTTACATGCCATTCAACTATTTCAGCTTCGCTTAGACCTTCACCTA
The DNA here is from genome assembly GCF_030070105.1 of Bermanella sp. WJH001. NCBI lineage: Bacteria > Pseudomonadati > Pseudomonadota > Gammaproteobacteria > Oceanospirillales > Oceanospirillaceae > Bermanella > Bermanella sp. WJH001. Next base: position 1,226,761 of record NZ_JASJOO010000002.1, read on the forward strand.
AATCTGGTAGTTTGAAATATTTCATTCAGGCATCCTTAAATCGTTGAATATTTTAATAAGCAATCATCTTTTTTTGACTGTTTTAAAAACCGCATCGCGCGCATACCAACAATGGGCACGCCGAGCGCCCTCCCACAAAAGTAATTAAAGCCAAGCCCGATCATCGAGCAGTCGAAGGGACGTCTCACATCTCACGCATCGCGCGCAAGCGCCCTCCCACAAAAGTAATCAAAGTCAAGCCGATCATCCTGAGCGCGAGGTACGAGCAGTCGAAGGGACGTCTCACGCATCGCGCGCATACCCACAAGGGGCACGCCGAGCGCCCTCCCACAAAAGTAATCAAAGCCAAGCCCGATCATCCTGAGCGCGAGGAACAAGCAGTCGAAGGGACGTCTCACGTTAATCATCTACTCTTTAAAACACTTATCTACTGCATCTAAAATATCTTTACTATTTAATAAATAATCATTTTCATTTTTGTGAAATAAAGAGTGGCATGTTCATGCATCTTTAAAACACTTATCAACCGCTGCCACTATGTCTGCACTATTGGGCAAATAATAATTTTCATTTTTGTGAAATAAAGAGTGGCATGTTCATGCCTCTTTAAAACACTTATCAACCGCTGCCACTATGTCTGCACTATTGGGTAAATAATAATTTTCATTTTTGAAATAAGGCATGTGAGTATCAAATCCTGTTACCCTTTGCACGGGGGCTAATAAATTTAAAAAACATTTTTCAGAAACTTGCGCTGCGATTTCAGCACCCACTGCAAATGAACGTGCTGCTTCATGCACAATGACACAACGCCCTGTCGTCACAACCGAGCTGATCATTGTGCGCATATCTAAAGGTTTAATGGTCGCCACATCAATTACCTCTGCTGATATCCCCTTTTCAGCCAGCGCATCTGCAGCTTCTAGTGTGTCAGCGATACACGCGCCCCAACTAATTAACGTAACATCTGTGCCTTGGCGCAAAGTAAAGCACGTATCCAATGGTAAGGATTCACCATTATTAATGATGGTTTGTTTACTGCCACGGTAAATGCGTTTTGGCTCAAGAAAGACAACAGGATCAGGGTCACGAATGGCCGCCAATAATAAACCATAGGCGCGCGCCGGTGATGACGGTATCACCACCCGTATGCCTGGGGTATGTGCAATTAACGCTTCGGTACTTTCACTGTGATGCTCTGGTGCATGAATCCCCCCACCATAAGGTGCACGTAACACCATGGGGCAACTCATGCGCCCTCTGGTGCGGTTGCGCATCCTAGCGGCATGACAAAACAAATGTTCAAACGCGGGAAAAATAAATCCCATAAATTGAATTTCTGCTACAGGTTTTAAACCTTGTGAAGCCATTCCCACAGACATACCTGCAATTAAAGCTTCTGCTAGTGGCGTATCCATTACTCGCTTAAAACCAAATGTATCTTTTAAACCTGAAGTAGCACGAAATACTCCACCATTGGTTCCCACATCTTCACCTAATACCACAACACTTTCGTCACGGTGCATTTCATAGTGCAGAGCAAGGTTCACCGCTTCTAATAATACGCAGTCAACCTGTTCGGTTTGTGGCTGTTGTTGCTTACTGTTGGTCGCCATGGGTGCCTCCTTCGTATCAACGATTAATGCTTATCACGTGAAACTTTATCGGCTAACAAATCCAATTGTTCGTTCATCACCTCTGGCCAATCCTGATAAAGATAATCAAACATGCTTTCAGGGGACTGTTTCTCAATGGTTAAATATTCTTTCACTGCCATGTCAACTTGGTCACTGCACTGGCTTTGCCAAGCTTTTTCTTTTTCACTATCCCAAAGGTTTAATGTAACCAATGCATTTTGTAAGCGTTTAATGGGTTCATTTAACCAAGCTTCTTTTACTTCTTCATTGTGGCGATAGCGGCTCGCATCATCGGCGGTAGTATGATCACCTAATCGATAAGTGATGGCTTCAATGAGTGTGGCGCCTTTGTGTTCACTTGCGCGCTCGCGGGCTTCTAGCATGGCTTGATATACCGCAAGCACATCATTGCCATCAACTTGCACACCATGTATACCGGCACCAATTGCCTTTTGCGCTAACGTGGGTGCACCGCATTGAATCTCACGGGGGACAGAAATGGCATACTGATTATTATTTACCAGCACGACCAAGGGTAATTGCCATGCACCTGCCACATTTAGGCTTTCAAAAAAGTCCCCTTTTGACGTGCCACCATCACCAATGGTAACAACCGCTAATTGCTCTTTACCTTTAATTTTAAGTGCGGCTGCGGCACCGGCTGCATGGGTAATTTGAGTGGCAATAGGCACACAAATTGGAAAGTCTTGTTTGGGCCCTGAAGCAGAACCTCGTTCATCCCCTCCCCAATATAAAAGCAAGTCACTCATTTTGTGCCCGCGTAATAAATGCGCACCGTGGTCACGGTAATATGGCACAAATACATCGTCTTTTTGTAACGCCATGCCGATTGCTGTGCCAAACGCTTCTTGTCCTAAGCTAGATGGATAGGTACCCATTTGACCCGTACGCTGTAATGCAATCGCTTTGTTATCAAACACACGATTAAGCACCATATTTTGGTAGGATTGCACTAACCACTCGTCACTTGCAAAATCAGGACGCGCACTGACCCAGTTGCCGTCTTTATCTAAAAACTGAATACGCTGCAGTGCAAATTGAATGAGTGGGCTATGCCCCTGTACAGAAACGGGTGTGTGTTTAACTGCTTTCATATGGCCTCCAACATCCAGTCTTTTGCTGGTTCAGCGCCGTAAAGAATTTTTTCGGCCATTTCATTGGCAATAAAATTACACGCTACATTTTTGCTTTTTGATAAAACAAATATCTTATCTAACGTATCTTTGAGTTTATTTACCTCTGTCAAAATTTGATGAGTATTCATCCCCCGATAACTGGATGAGGCAAACACCAAACCGCCACTGTTAATGACATAATCCGGAGCATATAAAATACCCATTTCATGAATGCGTTCAGCTAAATCATCATGGGCAAGCTGATTATTGGCACAACCTGCAATGATTTTACAGTTGAGTAATGAAATGGTGGTTTCGTTTAATACACCACCCAACCCACAAGGGCTAAACACGTCACATGTTTGCTGATAAATTTCATGTACACCCACTACTTTTGCTGAAAATTGAGATTGAGCAAGTTGTGTTTTTTTCTCATCAACATCACACACAATTAACTGACAACCTGCTTCATGTAAATGTCTGGCTAACGTCAATCCCACATGACCCAAACCTTGGATCGCCACAGTGATTCCACGTAATGATTGTTTCATTGCAAAACGTACTGCCGTTTCAATGCCGATTAACATGCCATGGGCGGTAGATGGGGACGGATCCCCAATGTTGCTTGAACTGCTAACAAACGTTGTTTGAGTTCTTAACATATCCATATCCGATACAGTGGTTCCGCTATCCATGGCGGTTATGTAACGCCCTTCAAGGGATTGAATAAACTGGCCAAACAGTTTGAATAATTCAGCCCGATCAAATTCACCTTTGGGTTTCATGATGACCGCTTTACCACCACCTTGAGGTACACGAGCCAATGCCGCTTTGTAACTCATGCCATGGGCTAAGCGCATGGCATCTTCTATGGCATCAAGTTCACTGGCGTATTCAATAAAACGACAACCGCCTAGGGCTGGACCTAAACGTAGATTATGAAGAGCGACAACCGCGTTGAGCGGCCCTTTTTGACAAAAGTGAAGCTCTTGCACTGTATGAGTGTGCATGGAAGTAAACATACGCCGATCTCCCTTTTGAGGCTTACGACAACATGTATTTTAGGCAGATACTCTGCACATCCCTTTTGGGGATATACCTTTGAGTTTAGACACAAGCGCTGAATAAAGTCTTATTAAATTGAAGATCAAGATTGAATACATCTAAGGGAGAATTACTAAGATAAAAAGAGAATAAAGAACTGCGCAGTCAATCCCCTGCTGCCATGTAGCGCAGGGGAACATTTACGATCAATCTAAATGTTTGATGATTTTTTCTAAGATTAAATTTTCACTGATGGGCTTACCCACGTTCAAATCCATTGGAAAAGGCGCATATTCATTAGCACGCTGATAACCTTTGCGGAAGTAGTACTCCAACAAATCTTTACGCACATCCAATACCAACATAAACGCTTCACTGGCATCAAAATGTGTTTTTGCTATTTTTTCTGCTTGATCCAGTAAATCCGAAGCAATACCTTGGTCTTGCTCTTGTGGTAATACAGCTAGCATACCAAGTTGCGCTTGTATGCCTTCCATTTTAATTTCAATGCAGCCCACCACCTGTTCATCTTTTTGCGCTAACAAAATAAGTTGATCTGTTTTTTTTAGGGACAATAAATAGTCTTCTTCGACCAGGCGATCACCAATAATTAAGTGGCTCTCTGTGGTCCAGCCACCCTCCGTGCGATAAGCGAGGTTGACAAGATTCACAACAGCAGCAGCATCTAATGGTGTGGCATTTCGAAAAATAATATTTGGCATAAATAACATTTCAGTAATCAGGTACTGTAATTATAGGCATGGGCTAAGCATAAAGCGACCACTCAATTTTGTAGGGCACAATAATTGCTGTATTTAACTAAGCCAGTAAAAACCCAATAAATACAGGCAGTTAAAACAACATGAGCCAATTAGAATTCAATCAATTTTTGCAAGAACATCAGCTTGGTCGTGGTTACACACAACAAATCACTGATTATTTTGCACCATTGGCCAGAGAATTAGTTAACCTGCACCAAAATAAAAAACAAACAATCATCGTGGGTATTAATGGTGCACAAGGTTCTGGAAAGAGCACATTATCGGAACTGCTAGTGTCATTGTTTGAAAAACACTACTCACTTAATGCCGTTACGTTATCTTTAGATGACTTTTATTACACGCACAACGAACGCCAGCAGCTTGCGCATAACATTCATGCTTTATTTGCAACCCGCGGCGTGCCTGGCACCCACGATATTTTGCTCGCCAATGAAACACTGGACCAGTTACTGAACCATGACGGAGCACAAACCATTTATGTACCCCGCTTCAATAAAGCCACAGATGACCGCTACAGTCCTTCACAATGGAGTCCCATCTTTGCAAAACCAGACATCATTATTTTAGAGGGTTGGTGTATCGGTGCCTGTGCTCAGCATGAACAACAATTGCTAAAACCGGTTAACACATTAGAAGAACATGAAGATGAAACTGGTACATGGCGTCAATATGTTAACCAGCAATTGGCCACTCAATACCAAGCATTATTTAATCGCCTAGATTGCACCATCATGCTCAAAGCACCTAGCTTTCAATGTGTTTATGATTGGCGTTTAGAGCAAGAAAAAAAGCTCATCGAAAAGTTAAAAGTCTCGCACTCACAAGATTCTCGCACCATGAATGAAGCACAGATTCAACGCTTCATTCAACATTATCAAAGACTCACTGAACACTTATTAGAAACCTTACCTAAAAGTGCACATTATGTATTTGAGTTAAATAAACAGCGAAAAATTCAAGCACGCCGCAAAAAAACTGGCTTTAATGATTTATCTATCAACACACTTATCTTTACTGACTTAGATGGCTCATTACTGGACCATCATAGTTATTCACATCAAGCGGCCGATAAAATCTTAACTTATTTAGAGCAAAACTCAATTGCGGTTATACCCTGCAGCAGTAAAACTCAGCCTGAAATTGAAAACCTGCGTATAGATTTAAATAATCAACACCCATTTATTATCGAAAATGGGGCGGCGGTTTTTATTCCTAAAACAATTTTTAAAGAACAACCAAACGACACCATAGAAATTGAGCAGTACTGGGTAAAAGAATTTGTTGAACCTCATGCTCATTGGCTTAACAAGCTACATTTAATGCGTGATGAATTTAATGGTTTGTACAAACCTTTTAGTGACATGACCATTGAAGAAATCGCTCAAGCCACGGATTTGTCTTTAGAAAAAGCAAGCTTAGCGGCTAAACGACAATATGGTGAACCGGTTTTATGGTTAGGTAATCAAGCAGAAAAACTCAATTTTATTAAGCGCCTAAAAGAGCATAACGTTAACGTATTACAAGGCGGTCGCTTTTTACATGTATGCGGGGATGCTAATAAAGGCAAAGCACTTTTATGGCTAACGAACACCTATCAAGAATTATTCAACACTACTTACTCCACCATTGCCATCGGCGACAGCCATAACGATTGTGAAATGCTGGACTTGGCTGATAACGCACTCATTATTCGCTCGCCGACTCATGATCTACCATCACTATCGCGTATTGATGGTGTCACTATTTCCGATGCTTACGGGCCTGAAGGCTGGGCCCAAGGCATCAACACTATTTTAGATACTCTCTTTTCACGTGCACACTAATATAATAGGGGAACTCCATGGCTGATTTTTATCAGAATGGCATTATCACTACACTGCATAATCTTACTGATCGACACCTTGCAGATCTAGAAAATGACTTGGTTGAATTCAGTAAACAAAGGCCAATTGGTTTACTTTTACCCTCACTGTTTTCAGAACTTGAAGGCGAAGCATTACCCAACATTATCGAAAATATAAAACACGTGCCTTATTTAAGTGAAATAGTCATTGGTTTAGATCGCGCAGATAAAGACCAGTACATACATGCACTTAAATTCTTTTCTACGTTGCCGCAACACCATCGGGTTTTATGGAATGATGGCCCAAGATTAAAAGCATTAGATGCGCAACTGCAAGAAATGGGACTGGCACCAAAAGAAATGGGTAAAGGCAGAAATGTTTGGTACTGCATGGGTTACATTTTAGCCTCTGGTAAAGCGGAATCAATCGCTTTGCATGACTGCGACATTGTTACTTATAACAGTGAATTACTTGCCCGCCTGGTTTACCCTGTGGCTAACCCTTCTTTTAACTATGAGTTTTGTAAAGGCTATTACGCGCGAATTGCCAGTGGCAAATTAAATGGACGAGTAAGTCGTTTATTAGTCACGCCTTTATTAAGAGCCTTAAAATCCGTCATCAAGGACAATACTGAATATTTAAATTACATGGATAGCTTCCGTTATCCATTAGCGGGCGAATTTTCGTTTAGACGTGATGTGTTAAACGACATTCGTATTCCAAGTGACTGGGGACTTGAGATTGGCGTGCTTTCCGAAATGCATCGTAACTATGCTAATAATCGTTTATGCCAAGTCGACATTGCCAAAGTATACGATCACAAACATCAAGATTTATCCCTAAGCGATCAACAAGCCGGTTTATCTAAAATGTCCATCGACATTTCAAAAGCATTATTTAGAAAACTGGCCACTAAGGGCACTGTTTTTAATGAAGAAACCTTCCGTACTATTAAAGCCAGCTATTTCCGCATCGCATTAGATTTTGTCGAGACGTATCGAAATGATGCCATTATGAATGGCTTAAATTTTGATATACACCAAGAAGAAGAAGCGGTTGAAATGTTTGCCAAAAATATTATGGATGCCGGCAAACGCTTTTTAGACAATCCAATGGAAACCCCATTTATTCCAAGTTGGAGCCGAGTGCAAAGTGCCATACCCGATATTTTTCAGCGACTTTATCAAGCCGTAGAAGAAGATCACGCAGAGTTTGCATCTCAACTATAGGGGGGGCGAAAACATGATGGTCAACAATACTCAGGCATTACTTGAGTCAAAAATACTTCACCATTTACAAGCTATCTATGGTGACTCTCAGTCCGATGAAAGCTTAAATGAGTTAACCCAAGAACTGATTGATATTATGCGTTTCAAACAACACTATGAAGCGGTATCACCTCATCAAAATTATTGGAGTGAAGATGATGTAGCGGTCATTACATATGGTCAAAGCATCCAAAAAGAGAATGAAGCACCACTTGAAACCTTGCATACTTTTTTGAATGACTACTTAAAAGACAGCATCAACAGTGTTCATATCTTGCCATTCTTTCCCTATAGCGCTGATGATGGCTTTGCAGTGTGTGATTATTATGCCGTTAATCCAACCATAGGTAATTGGCAACACATAGAAAACATCGCCAGTGAATACCGTTTAATGGCGGATTTGGTGATTAATCATTGCTCCGATCAAAGCCAATGGTTTAAAAACTTTATTAAAGGAGAAGGCATTGGACATGATTATTTTTATACCACCCATAAAGATGCCCCCATTTCGCAAGTTGTTAGGCCTCGTACATCTCCACTGTTGCGCCCCACTCAAACTGAAAAAGGTTTAGAACATGTATGGTGCACATTTAGTCACGAACAAGTGGATTTAGACTTTTCAAACCCTCAAGTTTTAAAAGAATTTATCAATATTATTCGTGACTATTTAGACAAAGGTATCCGTATTTTTCGTCTTGATGCCATTGCATTTTTATGGAAAAAATTGGGCACAAATTGTTTAAACCTAGATGAAACCCATGAAGTGGTTCGCCTAATACGAACCTTAATAGAACATACTCAACCCGATAGCATCATTATCACAGAAACCAACATACCCAACATAGAAAATCTTAGTTATTTTGGTAACGCTAACGAAGCCCATTGTGTATACAACTTTTCGTTACCTCCGCTATTGGTTTACACCTTGGTGAGTGGTAATTGTCGGTATTTAAAACGCTGGTTGATGAGTATGCCACCTGCTCAACATGGCACAACATACTTTAATTTTATTGCGTCCCATGATGGCATTGGTTTACGACCCGCTGAAGGTTTATTAAGTGACACGGAATTAGCAACCTTAGTGAGCACCATGCAAAACTTTGGCGGCAAAATTTCTTGGCGCGCAGGGGATAACGGCGTCAAAAAACCCTATGAAGTCAACATCACGTTGTTTGATGCTCTGCAAGGAACTGAGCGTGGTAAGGATGACTATGCTCTTGAGCGTTTTTTATGTGCCCATGGTGTCATGCTCGCCTTAGAAGGCATTCCGGCCCTTTATATTCATAGTATTCTTGGCACACGCAATGACTACGAAAAGCTCGAGCGCACTGACCATAATCGCTCAATAAACCGTCATGAATGGCAATATGATGCTCTAATTGAACAGCTCAATGATGACAGCAGCCATCATAAACAAGTCTATGAAAAAATCAGCAAGCTGATTCAGCTGCGCCGAAAACAAAAAGCATTTCATCCAAATGCCACTCAATTCACATTGCATATTGGCGATCATTTATTTGGTTTTTGGCGACAAAGTATTGATCGTCGCCAAAGCATCTTTTGTATTTTTAACATTACAGACGAAAAGCAGTCTTTGTTGTTATCAGATCTTAATTTAGTGGTTACCCATAAATGGCAAGACCTCATTAGTGGCTACACCTTTGATAATAGCCATGATGAAATCACTTTAGACCCGTATCAAATGATGTGGATAGCCAACGTTTAAACTAGGAGAACAATATGTCACTACCTAAAACGGTTAAAAAATGTTTATTTCCTGTAGCGGGTTACGGTACTCGATTTTTACCGGCTACCAAATCCATGCCTAAAGAAATGCTACCCATCGTTAATAAACCACTCATTCAATACGCAGCTGAAGAAGCAATGGAAGCTGGTGTGACTAAAATGGGGTTCATAACCGGACGCGGTAAACGCGCCATCGCTGATTATTTTGATAATAATTATGAATTGGAGCACGAAATTGCGGGCAGCAAAAAAGCTGAAAACCTCAATGACATCAATAATGTCATGGACAGCGGTCAGTTTATTTTTATGCGCCAACGTGAAATGTTAGGACTTGGCCATGCCATTTTAACTGGTGAACCTATTATCGGTAATGAACCGTTTGCTGTGATTTTAGCGGATGATTTATGCGTAGCGCCAAGAGATGGTAGTGACACACCAAGAGCCATGGCACAATTGATTGAGCTATATAATCAATATCAATGTTGCATTGTGGCCATTGAAGAAGTGCCAAAATCAGACACCGGCAGTTACGGCATTATAAGCGGTGAAGAAATTGAACCTGGGATTTATGATGTCAGTGACATGATCGAAAAGCCCAAACCAGAAGATGCCCCCACTAACATGGCCATAATTGGGCGTTATGTATTAACCCCACAAATTTTTGATTATCTAAGACAAACCAAACCAGGTGCCAATGGCGAGGTGCAAATTACCGACGCCCTCAAACAAGTGGCAAGAGAAGAACGTGTGATAGCCGTTAAATTTGCAGGACAACGATTTGATTGCGGCAGTATTCCCGGTTTCGTAGAAGCCACCAACTACTTTTATGAACACGAGTTTAAAGCTCAATAAAATTTTAAAGTAATCCCATCATTAACCGCCAATTATTTGATTGACGGTTAATGTTCTGCACTTCAATGATTAATGAGTGGAGATCGGTATTTCCATTACAGGGCTCATTTCACCCTCGATAGTGGCACATGCCTCATCATAGGGTAACTGCTGGTATAAAACGGCTGACTTACAATTGATCTTATGAATCAATGATTTACCTTGCTCTAAACTGTGACTGATTATCTTATCACCGTCATTGTTATACACAGCGAAACGCTCGCCATTGTCTTCAGCGTACAACTGATAAGACATACTGCATAAACTCACCAACATCAGTTTATCTACAGGGTGATCTAGTTGCTTAAGCTTACTAAGGGTCATTTTCATGATTATCACCTACTTGATTGAAGTGCATTTGCCTTTATTGATACGGTGGATTTAAAAAAGTAGATGTGTCAGGTTTAAAATAAATACCAACAACATTAGATATGGTTTTTTTTATATATTAAAGGTTATTAAAATTTGATTGGTTGCTACCTAGCCTAACTGCCCATTTCGTTTTAGAGTCATTCACAAATAAGCGCACACTTAGTTACACGTTATGTTTAAGTTAAGCATAAATAGATGTGTAACATTCTCATTATAATTAATTAAAACATGTCACAAAAAAAACAGGCCGAAGCCTGTTTAGTCATAAATAGAATGAACACTTTTTATATTATAAAAATATCTCACGTGCCTCAGCAGGGCTGGCTACTTCGCGCCCAGCATCATGGGCCACTTTTGCCATGGCTTCAATTAATTGGCCATTGCTTGTGGCTTTTTCACCTCCTGGCAAATAGAAGGTATCTTCTAGACCTGTGCGTAAGTTACCGCCCAGTTCTGCTACCTTTTTATGGACACTCCAAACTTCTTCACGTCCGATAACCGTGGCTTGCCAATGGCTGCCCGGCTTTAAGTATTTAAGGATAATGGGTAATAGATCAGGGTCTGCAGGCATACCAGAATTCACACCCATTACCAGGTTGTAATCTAACTTGTCCCACATACCCACTTCTTGAAACATGCCCACACTGCGCACAATACCCAGATCAAAACATTCAAACTCAGGGCGACACCCTTCTTCTTTGCACACCGCTAATAACTCTTGGATTTTATCCACGGTATTTTGAAACAACATAGGCGGCCACGCCCAAGTGCCGTTAGAGCGTGTTTTCAGATAATTCAGAGAACCTGCATTACAGGCTGCAATTTCTGGTTTGCCCATTTTAATGCAATCAATTGGCCCTTGTTGATCACGGCCAATGGTGCCTGTGGTGTAATTAATAATAACCCCTGGGCAAGCTTCACGAATGGCATCGCTGATCTCAAGGGCAACCTCAGGCTCCCAGCAAGGCAAATGTCCTTTACCTTGTGTTTGCTGGCGAAAATGAATATGCATGCAGCTCGCACCTGCCTCATAGGCTTCTTTAGCTGATGCAGCCATCTGCTTAGCCGTTACTGGTACTGGATGTTGCTCAGGATTGGTTAATACCCCAGTAAGGGCGCAGGTAATAACGACTTTATCGCTCATTTGTATTTTCCCCGATATTCAAAATGCACATTAAAACTGGCAGCGTAGAAGTACCTTATCCCATTCGGTCAAACCAAGCAAGCGCTTGGTTTGACCGAATTAATAACTTATACTTATCAATATCTATAAATAATAAATTTCACAAATATTGATTTTTACCTCAAGCTTGGGGTTATTACCGAATCATCAGGAGTCAGTTTATGAACCGTCCGTTATGGTCCCCTTCTGCCACGCGTATTGAGCAAAGCAACATGAAAGCGCTCATGAATTATATCGCTCAGGATGGCCATAACGTTGAGCACTATCAGCAGCTCCATGACTTCTCCACCCGCTTACCTCAGCTTTTTTGGAAATACCTTTGGGAATACGGCTCGTTCATTGAACACACACCGTATAAAAAAGTGCTCAGCCATGGCGATCAAATGCCAGGCGCGAAATGGTTTGAAGGTGCTCAATTTAACTTTGCAGAAAACTTACTAAAGTTTCGCCACGATAAAATCGCCATTACCGCTTATGACGAACGAGGCAAGCAGCAACAATTAAGTTACGCTGATTTATATCATCAGGTGGCGAAATTAAGTGCTTATTTCAAAACACTTGGTGTTGAACCAGGTGATCGCATAGCCGCCTTTATGCCTAATGTGCCTGAAACAATTATTGCCATGTTGGCGGCCACCAGTTTAGGGGCCGTTTGGTCCAGTTGTTCACCTGACTTCGGCATACAGGGTGTACTGGATCGTTTTGGGCAAATTAAACCAAAAATACTGATTACCACTGATGGGTATTTTTATGGTGGTAAAAAACTCAACAGTTTAGACAAGCTCAAACCGATACTAGAGCAACTGAATGATACAAAACATGTCATTGTGGTGCCGTATGCCAACCCCACCCTTTCACAAAACGATGCACAGGCTGAACTTAGCTGTCAGCAATCGGTGAATTTATGGCAGCAATGTTTAAGCAATGATGCCAGTAAAATTACATTCAGCGCACAGCGTTTTGACCACCCTCTTTATATTTTATATAGCTCAGGCACCACAGGTGCACCTAAGTGCATTGTGCATGGTGCTGGTGGCACATTATTACAGCACTACAAAGAATTAGTATTTCATACAGATGTCAAACAGGAAGACACTCTTTTTTACTACACAACGTGTGGCTGGATGATGTGGAACTGGATGGTGAGTACATTAATGACCGGTGCCACTTTAGTTATTTATGATGGCTCACCTTTTTACCCAGGACCAAATGTTTTATGGGACATGGCAGAAGCTGAAAACATCAGCATTTTTGGCACCAGTGCAAAATACATCAGTGCACTTGAGAAAGCTAACTACCTGCCACATGAACAACATAACTTAGTAAAACTTAAAACCATACTTTCAACCGGTTCCCCCCTGAGTAATGAAAGCTTTGATTTTGTATATAACCATATTAAACAAGATTTATGTTTAAGCAGCATTGCTGGCGGCACGGATATTGTTTCATGCTTCACTTTAGGCAACCCAATACTGCCCGTTTATAAAGGTGAGCTTCAATGCCTAGGTTTAGGCATGGCTGTGAATGTGTTTGATGATCAAGGTAAGGCTGTGCCAGCCAATTCATCTGAGCGTGGTGAACTTGTTTGTGAAAAACCCTTTCCGTGTATGCCAATAGGTTTTTATAACGATTCAAATAATGAAAAATATATAAAAAGCTACTTTAACCGCTTTGAAAATACTTGGGCACATGGCGACTTTGCTGAAAAGATTGAGCATAAATTTAACGGCCAACCTTATACCAGTTTAATCATTCATGGCCGCAGTGATGCCATATTAAACCCTGGAGGTGTACGCATCGGTACCGCCGAAATATATCGTCAAGTTGAAAAGATTGACGCGGTACTTGAAAGCATTGCGGTAGGTCAAACATTAAAACACGATGCCAGTGATATACGAGTGGTGCTATTTGTGATTTTACGTGAGGGTAAAACCTTAACCGATGAATTAACCCAAGACATTAAAAAAATAATTGGCCAAAATACAACCACGCGACATGTACCCGCTGTTATTATTCAAGTACCCGATATCCCAAGAACGCTGAGCGGTAAAATTGTCGAGGTGGCGGTACGCGAAACCATTCATGGGCGCAGTGTTAAAAATACCGATGCCCTTAAAAATCCAGAGTCATTAGAGTTTTTTAAAGATTTACCCGCACTACAACAGACATAATGGTTATTTTTGATAGCGCTGAGGGTGAGGGTCATTGGCAATTTGAGCCGCGGCGGTTAAACCGTCATTGATGTAGCCTAATATGCGCTTACTTTCTTCATCTTCTTTTTTTTCGTAACGCTTAAAGGCTGCGTTATAAATAACTAACGCTTGTTTGGCTGCGTATTTATCATTTTTCTTTAATAACAAAAATGCTTTTTTGAAATCCGGTTCATCTTCATGTTCACTTACCAACCTAAATTGCATTTTAGCTAAGCTCACCTGAATATCCTTTAAATAGGGTCCTTTCAAGCGCTCCCAGATTTCGTTTAATAATGTTTGCCTCGCTTGCTCGCGATTTTCACGAAAGGCTTGTAAAAGCTCATTAGTCGTTTGACTATGGTTAGGCTTAGGTCTTGCATCAATAGAAAAATTGCCCGCCCCTTGAGTTTGATAGATCAATTTATCGTTTAAAACATCCACCAGCTCAAGACTAAATGGCGTGCGGATATAACCACGGTTGGTCACCACATAAACAACTGACCCTTTATCATTCGCATCGTATTGGACGATTTGACGAGATATAGGTTCTCGTTGTACCAAAAACGAAGGTTGAATGTGCACATATACAATCAATTGGGCACTGATTGGAATCGCACTGTATGATAATTTTAGTGTTTCATATTTTAGTGCAGGCTCTGGGCGTTTAATTGTTTTATCATCGATACTGACGTGTATCTGTTTATGCTGAGGTGTTAATGGGTATGGCGCAGGCAGTATATAATCGTATTCAATGGTTTCTCTAATGAGATTAGAGCCTGAACAGCCTGTTAGAAATAAGATAATAAAAATGAATATTAATTTAACCATTCTTTTAATTTTTTCTTAATTACAATTAAATCAATGGGTTTAGACATGTAATCATTCATCCCGCACTCAATGCACTTTTCTTTATCTCCTGTCATAGCGTTAGCCGTCATGGCGATAATGGGTAGGTATTTAAAGCGTTCTTGTTTTCGAATGGTCAGGGTGGCTTCGTAGCCATCCATAACCGGCATTTGGCAATCCATGAGCACAAGATCAAAATCAACCTCTGTATTTTCTAATTTATCTAATGCTTCTTGCCCGTTCGCCGCAATCGTCACATTCAAACCCAATTCATCTAACAAAGTAAGGGCCACTTCTTGATTAATTTCATTATCTTCAACTAAGAGAATATTGCCCTTATAGTTTTCAAGTTGAAGTGATTCATTTTCATTATCTGCCCGTAATGATTGAATATGCTGCTGAGTTAATAAGGGTTTGGCTTGATGCAAACAAGGGCCATTTTCAATACAAATAGCCAGTGCATCTTGTATATCCTCTGGCATGACGGGTTTAATCAAATATGCAGAAAATCCCATGTCAGAAAATTTTCCAGCATCTTCAACATCGCCAGATGAACTCATCATAATGAGAGGCATATCATCAAAATGTCGTTGAGATCGAATTTTTATACCTAGTTCAGCGCCATCCATTTTAGGCATCTGCATATCTAAGATGGCCGCATCAAAATAGTCACGATGACTGGTCAGTATTCCAAGTGCTTCGTGGGCACTGGAGCATTGCGTGACATTGACGCCCCAGATTTTTAACAGCTCACTTAACACCAAAAGATTACTTTCATTGTCATCGACAATTAACACGTTGTAACCTTCAAGGTCTAAGTTAACTTGTTTTTTATGGTCAAACTCACTCTTTTCTAACACAACCGTAAATTCAAAACTGCTGCCTTTTCCAACTTCACTGACCACGCTAATTGAGCCGTCCATCAGTTCACATAATTGCTTGCATATGGCCAGTCCCAAGCCAGTACCGCCATATTGGCGTGAATCGGAAACATCCGCTTGAGAAAATGATTCAAATAACGTATCAACCTGCGAGCTATCAATGCCAATGCCGGTATCTTTGACAATTCCGTATAAAATTAGCCCTCTTTCAGTGATGTCTTTTAAGCCCACTTTAATTAGCACTTCACCTTCAGGTGTAAACTTCAGTGCATTGGCAATTAAATTTGTAAAGATTTGGCGAATACGAGCAGGGTCTCCTTTCACCCAGCTTTGCTCTAATTCATTTATATCCAATATAATTTCAACCTTGCTTTCGTTATTGCCATGATTCAAGGTAGAAACAATGTCAGACAGCAATGACTTAAGGTTAAAATCTAAAAATTGAATATCGAGTTTGCCTGCCTCAATTTTTGAGAAATCCAAAATATCATTGATCAACACCAATAAGTTTTCAGCACTGGATTTAGCAACCTTAATAAAGTGACGTTGTTTTTGTTCAAGGTCGGTACGTAACACAATATCTAGCATGCCTAACACCCCATTCATTGGGGTGCGGATTTCGTGACTCATGTTCGCCAGAAATTGGCTCTTAGCACGAGTCGCCTTTTGCGCCTCTTTCACCGACTCTGATAGGGTTAAGTTTAAATCCAGTAGTTGTTGATTACGGTTATTAAATTGATTCGCTAAATCCGCTAACTCACCCACCTCTATGCCGGTAATGGCATGTGAGTGATCAAATTGCATCACTTGATCGCGTATTTTTCTTAAGGGTGCAATTAACACCCATTCAAGATACACAAGACCAAATAGTAATCCCGCTAAAATAGCCCAAGTAAATGCCCATAATACGCTTTGTATAATGCTTTCACTTTTCTCATTTAAAATATCCGTTGGTACCACCAGAATTAATTTGCCATAACTATCTGGTATATGAAATATTTGAATAGAAACAGGCCGGTTGATAATAGGATCGTTAGGCAAGTTGATTTGCTTGATAAAACTGTTGCCAATTGTTTTTTTAGCTAGCGGGTTTGCCATGATGCTCGCAATGCGAAAACCTTCATCAAGACTGATTTGATAACTGCTTTGCGACAATATTTTAGCCCGCTCTGATAGACCCCTATTAGAGCGTGACATATTTTCCATTGCTTCAATCACATCATTTACATTTGGCAAATAAGGGGTTGACTCGGCCGCCTCTTGAATGGATATGTATTGCAGTTTTTTATCTTTATTTTCCGTCACCACCGTGCGCTTACTAATTTGATCGTTAGGGAATGACAAAAACGTGCCACTGCGATCAAGTACATAACCATAACCATGAAAGCGTTTGGACTGTTGAGCCAGCAGATCTTTAAATGCAGACAAGCGGATATCAACGGTAGACACACCAAAAAACTTACCTTTGCGATAGATAGGAGCCGTGGCCGTTAACATGGGCTCAAGTGTATAGGGGTCAACATAAGAGCGAGACCAATAAACCTTACCTGCTGAGATATATCGAGCCGGCACATACCACTCTTCATTGTGATACCCCATGCCCTTAGGGTCATTGTAATCTTGAAACTTCTCAAGAGGTCCATCCGCTTGGCGCCCCCAAAAAAAGCTATATCTTGATCGGCGCTTATCAAATGCAAAAGGTTCAGGCCAAATGCCACCACCAGCCACAAAGTCTTTAACACTGGCTTCATTCAGTGCATGTTTGAAGGTTTGCTGGAAGACCGCCTCATCCAGAGGCAGGCTTTCAGCTATATTGGCCATGGACAGTGCCAAGGATGCTGATTTATCCATGTATTTGGAGAGCAGCGCAACGGTGGCTTCACCGGTTTGACGAATATACTGACGCTCTGTTTTCTCAATG
Source organism: Bermanella sp. WJH001 (assembly GCF_030070105.1). NCBI lineage: Bacteria > Pseudomonadati > Pseudomonadota > Gammaproteobacteria > Oceanospirillales > Oceanospirillaceae > Bermanella > Bermanella sp. WJH001. The sequence continues at coordinate 1,244,504 of NZ_JASJOO010000002.1, forward strand.
GCTGGGCGCCCTTCTGTTTCCATCACCCATAAAAAGGCCCCTATCATCAGCAACAGCATGATGACAAACAAGAAAGGCACCCTAAAAGCCAATGAACTAAGAAACGGCTTAATTTTGGATCGGTAAATCAATTTAAGTCCATCTGTCTGGCAGTCCTATTGTAACTGTAGCCTAGATCTGAAATAGATCAGCTTGACTCGTCATTTTTTAGGGCCGTTAAATCCGGCCATTTTTTCACGAATGTTTACACGTCAGTGCTTGACAAAAGCAGATAAGGCTATGAAAAAACAGGTATTTTTATCATTTAAGCCAATGCAGAAAAAAACTAAAAATCAAGCCTACACATTTATATTTTCATCATTACAATGCGCGACCTTTGGCGATTTCTCCTTATTCATCTTTTGCCAAATTGTTGTACAGAGGTAACCATGCTTGTATACACCCTAACCAATAACATCACCGGCGACGTCTGGGTTGGCACCTGTAAAGACAGCAGTGATGAGCGCTTTATGCAGTTTCAAGAAGCCATGGCCTTAGGGGTCAAAGAAAAGATTTATAAAGACTTACGAGATTTTGGTGTAGAGAATTTCACCGTTGAAGATTATGCCCTCGCTTACGACCGAGAAGAGCTCAAAGACATCTTTGATGACGCCATGGAAACCTATAATGGCAAAAGCCTTATTGGTGTGAAAACCAGCCTTGGTAAAACCAGCATCGCAAAATCTGCACCACTAAAATCGAGTGTGGGGACTGCTAAGCGTAAAACCCTGGGAAGCACTACCCGCACCACCACCAGTACCGTGAAAAAAGCAGCAGCACCAGCCAAGCTGGCCACAGGTCGAACTGGTAATGCGAAGAAAGAAAAACTTATCAAAGAAAAGCTGGCAGAAGAAAAAGCCCTGCGCGAATCCATGAAAAGTAAACAAATCATGGAGCAAGCGGATGAAATGGCTGCCATCATGGCTCGCTTAGATTCCCGTGGATCAACCGTTAATAAACGCCGTTGACCCCCGTAGGCCTGTATGAAGATTACAAAGCAGGATTGAAGACCAAATAGCTGTTTTTTCCGCGTTTTTTAACTTCATACATAGCCTTATCTGCATTATCACGCAGTAAATTCACTGAATCCCCATGCTCTGGATAAAGTGCGATGCCCACGCTCATGCCAATACTGACTTTTTTCACATTACCATCAGCGTAAATCAAGAATGGCTCATTTATGTGTTCAAGCTTGAGTTTGGTGAACTGTTCACATGCCTGAACCGAATCCACGGGGTGTAAAATCAACGCAAACTCGTCCCCTCCTATGCGAGCAGCCACGTCCGTTTTGCGTATATGACTTTTTAATCGTGCTGCAAATTGAATCAACACTTGATCCCCTGCAGAATGCCCTAAGCTATCGTTTATCTCTTTAAAGCCATCTAAATCGATCAATAAGAGCCCTAGTTTCGATTGATGACGCTGCGCAAAATCCATTAAAGAATCGAGGCGCTCGTCAAAATCGGTTCGATTGGATAACAGTGTTAAGCCATCCACATGAACCATGTTTCTAAGCTTATTAACCATTCCATGTCGTTCTATGGCAAACCGCACAGAGCGTGACAATAAAATAGAACCTAACTCTTCTTTTGGAATATAGTCCTCGGCCCCAATCTGAATCGCCTGCTCACCTAACTTTTCGCTTGTTAAACCTGTTAATACAACCACGGGGATATCTCTAAAGTGATTAACCACTTCAGCCACTAGGTTCAAGCCAGACGCATCCGGTAAACCAAGGTCCAGCAGAATAATATCGGTATTTCTTACATCGGCTTGTAGCAACGCTTGATAGGTGCTCAAATGTGTTAGCTGGTATTGGCAGAACGGGTCGTTATCCATTACCTGCTTAGCAATATAAACATCATCTTCGTCATCTTCTACAAGCAATACATTGACCGCTCTTAGTGCCATTATTCACGACTTCCCATTTTGTATGGTTAATTCATTATAGACAAACCAGTAACGATAGATATTTTCAATGATTTTTTGACTGTCCTCAAAATCCATTGGCTTCACAAAGTAACCATCTAAACCTAGATTTTTACAGTCTTGTATATCCAGCGGCGATGATGACGTTGTTAACACCAGCACAGGAACCTCTTTAAGCCATTGATTTTCTTTAATAAATAAAAAAATATCCGTGCCTTTGAATTTAGGCAAATTTAAATCTAATAATATTAAATTAGGAATAAATTTAGGCTCTTTATCAACATTTGCATACTCATCAAATAAAACTTGTGGATTATCCCGGTATTCAACTACCAACTCGTCATCTAAATTACTAAGCAGCCCACCAAATAGATATTGGTCATCAATATCGTCATCGATCATGAGTATTTTATTTGTCATGTTTTCCCTGCATATAAGGAAGATCGATTGTAAAGCTGGCGCCAATACCAACTTGTGCATGAGCTGAGATAGTACCTGAATGCAATTCAATCAATTGTTTGCAAATCGCCAAACCCATGCCAGAACCGTCCATTTCTTTTTGCGTAACTAAACGTCTAAATGGCTCAAAAATGTCATTTTGGAAGCGGTTGTCAAAACCCATTCCGTTATCTTTTACAATAATAGAACAATGATCGTCATGTGCTTGATAATCCACTTCAATAATAGGTGTGCGCTCAGGCTGACTATATTTAACTGCATTTTTTATTAAATTCTGTAACACAGCCCCGAGTGCGGTGCGATCACAATAAATATCGGCTGTGGTATTCACTATGATCTTCGTATTGCTTTCTGCCAATATTACAGTTAATTGATCCTCTACTTCTTCCACTAATGTTTTTAAATTCACCTGCTGACAATTCAGTTTTGTTTGAGCTGAACGCGATAATTCTAATAAGCGCTCAATCATATCTTTCATGCGCTTCGCTGAGTGACTAATACGCTGAAGTTCAAACTTAGACTTTTCATCCAAATCAGCCTTATTTAATCGAGCCAAAAGACTGGTACTAAACGATGTTATTTTCCTTAGTGGCTCTTGCATATCATGCGATGCAGAGTATGCAAATCGAGACAACTGTTCGTTTGAACGCTTTAAATCCTCATTTAGTTTTTCTCGTTCATTTTCAATCATTTTTCGTTTTTGTATATCTTCAATGACTGAAATAAAATACTCAGGCTCACCATTTTCATTACGCACCAATGAAACGGTTAACATTGCCCAGATAACCTTACCGCTTTTATGTATAAATCGCTTCTCAAGGGAATAGTTGTCATCAACCCCTCCCAATAATCTTGCGACACTTTCTAAATCAATATCTAAATCTTCTGGATAGGTTATTGATTGAAAATTACTATTCAAGAATTCTTCTTTCGAGTAACCTAAAAACTCACACACCTTCTCATTAACCTTTATCCATTGACCTGTCAACGAAACATGGGCCACACCCACCGCAGCCAACTCAAAGGTATTTTGAAAATCTTTAGATAATTTATTTTGAAGTATCTCTGATTCTTTAATAGCACTAATATCAATAAATGTTCCCAGCATTTCTTTTGCTGAACCATCGCTGTTTATTGAAAAAACAGAATCATGAGACATGCACCAAATCCAATGACCATCCTTGTGTTTAAAACGATATTGCATCGGATAAATATTGCCATCTCGCGAGTTCATCACACTATTAATGTGATTAATGACATCATCAACTTCTTGTGGGTGAAATAAGTCAAAGAATTCATTTCTATCCATGATGTTTTTTAAGTCTTCTAATGTATACCCTGTTATTCGTACATACTCATCATTAATATAGGTATTATTTTTCAATTCAAAATTATAAACATACAAACCATTGATTGATCGATTGAGCACTTTTTCTAAATAATTCGTTTTGTTGAGAAGCTCTACCTCTTTATGCTTTAAATCTTGGATATTCATTAAAGAGCCCGCAACCAATAACGGTTGCCCTTGTTCAGAATACATAACCTTGCCACGACTTCTGAACCATTCATATTCCCCAGAATCACTCATACCTAAGTATTCGAGTCGTAAGTTATTTTGTTTTTCATCTAAGGCTTGCCATATTTTTTTTATGGTTTTATCTCTATGCTCAGGGTGGATATGCTGTTCCCATAATTTAAAATTAGGTGCTGCATCTTCAGACTGACCTATTTTTCGTAAAAGCTGGCGCGATTGCCAAACATCATCTTTTACTATGTTCCATTCCCATAAACCATCTTCTGTAGCATCCGTAATTCGTTCTAAGCGTGCCAATGCTTGATGTAATCGCTCATGGGTTTGTTGCTTATCAGTGACATCTTCAATGGAAACATAAATATGAATCTCTCCAGAAAATTTTCGAGTTGAAAGGTTAATTTCCAGTGGGATTTTTTTACCGCTGCGCGTCACACCATGGACAAGCCGACCCATATTCATAGGATAATGATCAGTTGGATTATGAATATAACGACGCATGAAATTCACGTGAATTTCTCTTAAATCGGCATCTAACAGGATATTTACTGGCTGAGATATAAGTTCTGACTCTGAGTATTCAAACAGATTACACAATTTTTCATTGACCAGTCTGATATTAAATTTTTTGTCGACTAACATAAGGCCAATAGGAGAGAACTCACTAAGAGATTGATAAATACGTCGCTCATCTGCTAGTTTTTTGACATCTTCCAGTTCTGCAGGGCTTGGGATGCTCATGGCAAGAGGTAATTTATAAAACACAACAATAGCAGTAAGAAAAGACACGATGGCAGTCGCAAACTTAACGAGAGCCTGATACCCATATAAACCCTTAAATATAGTGATAATTCCGAAAATATGGCTTAACCCGCACAAAAAAATGAACAGAGCGAACAACACATAAATAGAACGATTTGAACGAATATTTTTCTTTTTAATAAACCAAAGGATGGCAAAAGGAATAGAGAAATAAGATGCGGCGATTAGTAGATCTGAGATTATAGAGGTCCAAAGGATGCTAGGCTCCCACCCATAACACATACCATGGGGCATGTATTCCCCTGAGAGCAGTCTGCTTAAGGTTCCATCTTGCTGCATCTTTGCCTCACATTTGGGCCTCTCTAAGCTATCAAACAAGAATAGGCCACACATATTAAGTGTGCCAATTCTGGCCTGAAAATACACAAATACCTAAGATTCACCTTAGAAAAGTTAATTGAATTATTGCTAAATAAAACCAAGCTGCTATGTTTAGGCGCTTATTTTCTAGCAGTGAAATTCAGTGTGACGAGTCGTAATTATCACCATGGGGATTTAAAAGCCGCACTTATCGAGGCAGCAAACACCCTTCTAAAAGAAAAGGGCATTGAAGCACTGTCACTTCGCACCCTTGCAAGCATGGTCGGTGTGAGTCATATGGCCCCTTACGCACATTTCAAAAATAAGTCTGAATTATTTCAAGCCATTGCCGCCAGTGGATTTAATGCGTTAGCTCAACGCCAAGCCGCAGTGAGCATGGATCAAAGCCCTGCTCAATTGATTCTCGATTACGGCAGCGAATATATTGAATTTGCAATTGATAACGCGCCTCTATATCGATTAATGCTCAGTCAAACTCAAGTGACTGGCCCTCAACAAGATATGAGCCCAAATACTCACCTATCCGACGATCTAAAAGCCGCCAGCAAGCGACCTTATATACTGCTCATGAATGCCTTTGCATTAATCAGTAAAGATAAAGAAACACAAAATGTGCGCGCGCAAGGGGCTTGGGCCATGGTGCACGGAATCGCTTCCTTATTAATTGATGGGCATTTAAATATTCCAAAAGGTATGAATATCAAAACCTTTTTAGCCAAAGCGTCTACACAGGTGTTAGATTTAAAAGATACATAAAAAACCCCTAGTCAAAGACATGACTAAGGGCAAAGACCAAACTCGCTTTGTTAAAAACGTTTAATACAAGATTTCAATATCTGTAACAGGGAATGCCACACACGAATGCACCCAGCCAAAATCTTTATCGGATTTACGCAATAATGATTCTGGCGGGTTAAATACTTCGCCCTCTATGATTTTCACTCGGCACAAGCTGCACTCACCGGAGCGGCACGCGTTTTCAACCGTATAACCATTACGCTCTAAGCTGTTTAATAAAGGCTCACCCGCTTTTGCTACAAACTGTCCGCGCCCTTTTACCGTCACCGTAATATCGTCTTGCTCAGTGACCACTTGCGGCCAACCAGCTAAGCAGCTTGGTTTTTTGGGAGGGCCATTACATTCAATACGCATACGCTTATCTTCAACGCCTAATGCTTTTAGCTGCTCAACACAAAAATCATTAAACGGCGTTGGGCCACAGATATAAAATGTCTTGTTTGTCACATTGCCAAGTACATCCACTAATAAGTTTTGATTCAGGTGACCTGTTAAACCCGTGTAGTTTTCTGTGGGGCGAGAAATAACCTCGGTAAGTGTAAAGTTTTCATACTTGTTGGCTAAGTCACGAAAGGTATCTTGAAAGATCACATCGTTTTCATAACTGTTGCCATATATCAAATGAAACTTAATATTTAAGCCACGGTTTAACACACTCTCAATCATGCTTCGTGCAGGCGCGCCACCAGAGCCACCGGCTAAAAATACCAAATCATCCCCATGAAATAACGGGTTATGATAAAACGTCCCCATTGGGCTTGTGGCACTAAACGCTTGTCCCACTGTGACATCGTCGCCCAATAAATAGTTGGTAACAAAACCATCCTGCACAAGTTTAACGGTTAAGTCATAATACCCTCGTTGAGTTGGGCACGATGAAATAGCATAAGGGCGTGCGGTTTCTACACCGTTAATCGTGGTAAATAAATTAATATACTGACCTGCTTGAAACGGTGGCAAGATGGCATCGTGACTCACTAAACGAAAAGTTTTTGTTGAGGGCGTATCTTGAAAAATATCCGTTACCGTTAAGTGCAAACGCTTAGGATGCAACTTGGCGATATCGTGTTTGGTTTTCCACTTTTGTTCGCTAAAGTCGCCACCTGTTTGTTCACGGGCTAACTTACGCGCAGCGCTTTCAGAGTAACCAACAATGTTTTCTAATAATTCATTTGTATTCGCCATTATGCTACTCCTGTTTCAGTTTGTTGTGCTGCTTGTGCCGCACGCTGCTGTTTGATTTTTTTCACAATGGCGTTGGCGGTTGAGGTGCCCACCATATAGGTTGGCTGGAAGCCGCCCATACCTTGCCAACTGCCTGCGATGTGTAACCCATCGACTTGATCATAACGAGGGCGATGCAGTGGGCCATCTTCTGGATTTTGTTGAAAGCCATAAATGGCACCACCAGGAGTATTCAAATAACGCATCATGGTTAATGGGGTTGCCACTTCCACTTCTTCGATACTGGCTCTAAAGCCAGGAAAAAATGCCTCAGCTTGTTGTAACAAATGCTCCGCAAAAGCGTACTTGGTTTGTGCGTATTGCTCGACAGGAATGTTTTCCCACACGCTGCCGTACTGTAAACACAATAATGAAATTTGGCTTTTGCCTGGTGGTGCAAAACTTGGGTCGTCTACGTTATAACAGGTTAGCATGGTGGCCACTGGTGGATTCATGGTGCCCATTGTTTCGTGCATTAACTCTTCATCCATCGTGGTGGATAAAAAGGTTGATGCGTTTTTAATACCTAATTGCTCAGGGGTTTTATCCATACCTAAATATAAACAAAATGCAGAGGTGCCTAAGTCACGGGATTTAAAATCTTTTGATATGCCTTCAGGCATGACATCGGTATCCAATAAATCACCAAAGGTCACCACGGTACTGGCATTTGAAATAATCTCTCCGGCTGAAATAGCCTCGCCAAATTCGGTGACGATACCAGTTACTTTGGGTTTATCACCAGATTGATCAGTCACTATGGTCTCCACCGCGCAGTTAAATCTCACTTCGCCACCGGCTTCTAAAAAGCTTTCAAGCAACGCACTGGACAGCGCTTGTGAGCCACCTTTTATGTGCCAAGGTTTAAATACACCGTAGGCATACAACATGACCGCTAAATCACAAAAGTTAATGTCTTTAGGTGGCATGCCTAAATAACACCAGTAAGCCGCTAATAAGGTTTTTAATTGCTCACTTTCAAAGTGTTCATCTAATACTGACTTTGCATCACGCAAACCGTACTCAACATAATGCTTGCAGTTGGTCATGAGCATTTGTTGTGAGTTCATTTTGCGCGCCATGGGTAACCCCATGAAACTCTCCATGGTCACTTGTTCGCACAGTTTCATGTACGCTTTAATGTTGGCTTCTTCTGCGGGAAAGTTTTCAACCAATACATCACGAATACCCGACCAACTGGCAGGCAAGGTAATATCAAATTCGTCTTTGACTGCCATACGGTAAAGTTCGTGTTCTTGCACAAACTCCACTTTATCCATCACCCCAAGTTCGGCAAAAATTTTACGCATGATAAAGGGTTTGTCTTCTGTGCCCAGACCACTTAGCTGGTGAAGGGCCACTTCAAATTCAAACTCACCCCGCACAAACGAGGTGGCACACCCCCCTGGAATATTATGGCGCTCCAATAATAATGTTTTTGCACCACCGCGCTGTAAGGCGGTTGCAGCGGTTAATCCTGCGTTACCGGCGCCAATGACAATGGCATCAAAATCGTTCATCTGCTGTCTCCTACTCAAATCTTCCACTGTGCAAATTGTTTAAATTACGGCCAAAATATAAACCTTACACCGTAAAGATATATAATATATACACTGTAAAGATGAAAATGGCAAACAATCCACTAAAAACCCATCAATGAAAAACAGAAACCACTGCGCCAACCTCTTTATAATTAGCGCCTATAATTACTATTAAGCCTAATAAGGAAGACACCATGTCTATAGAACGCTTAGAAACCGGTCAGCGTATGAGCCGCATCGTCAAACACAACGGCACCATTTATTTGTGTGGGCAGGTAGCTGCGGATGCAAACAAAGATATAACAGAGCAAACTCAAACCATGCTGGATAAAGTCGAAGCCTTATTGGAACAAGCCGGTTCAGATAAAGCACACATGCTCAGTGCCACCTTGTACATTCGAGATATGAAAGACTTTGCCGCCATGAACACGGTCTGGGATGCTTGGGTACCACATGGACACGCCCCTGCTCGCGCTTGTGTTGAAGCGCGCATGGCCCGCCCAGAATTGTTAGTGGAGATTTCAGTCATCGCTGCTGAAATATAAGATTTACTACAAACATATTATGAACATTACAAACCGTCATCCCCGACGCGCGAAGCGCTTTTAAAATGTCATCCCCGACGCGTGAAGCGCTTTTAAAATGTCATCCCCGACGCGCGCAGCGCTTTTAAAACGTCATCCCCGACGCGTGAAGCGCTTTTAAAATGTCATCCCGACGCGTGAAGCGCTTTTAAAACGTCATCCCCGACGCGTGAAGCGCTTTTAAAACGTCATCCCGACGCGTGAAGCGCTTTTAAAACGTCATCCCCGACGCGCGCAGCGCTTTGATCGGGGATCCACTTCTACTTTTGTGAAAAATTTGAGTGTTTCAGCAGTCAAATTCAGGGGTTGCCCCCAGCTTTAACTGCGCCACTGTCGAGTCGCGGGAGCCGTTGAATTTATATTGATTTTCAAACCATGAGACAACAGAGCTTCTATCGCACCTTGTCATGATCAAAGTATGAAAATTGAAACCGCTTTACATGACGGCTTCACTAACAGGTAAGTGATAACGCTGCACAAATTGCTGCACTAATCTGGCCACATCCTTATCACGAATGATTTTACGATGGCCTAAATCCTGCGCAATAAACGTTTCTGCCTGTGGCCATGCAGCGTGGATTTTATTCAGCGCCTGTACCGAAATTTCCACATCATCTTGTGAGTGAACTAAAAGGGTTTTTATTTTTTTCTCAGATAAGATTCGCCCCATATCCAAAACACTGGCTGGCACACCGGTTTCTTTTTCAATGTATTGAACAAAGCGAATTTGCGCTTGTTTAGGTAAACCAATGTAATTGGAAAAACCGTGTAACACGTCCAAAATGGATGCAGGGGATGAAATCAGCACACAGCAATTTACTTGTGCCCCTAACGCCATGGCATAAGTTAATGCCGCTCCTCCAAGGGAATGGCCAACGCCTGCTACAAATGGGCCAAACTCAACATCTGCGGCAACTATCGCTTCAGCAAATGCCACTAAATTGGCTTTATCCCCACCAGAGTACCCGTGTTTTGGAGCATCCAGGGTGATCACCTGAAAACCCGTATTCACTAATGCTTCTACTAAATAATACATATGACTGCCACGGGACTCCCAACCATGCATGAGCAACACTTTTTGATCACCCTCACCCCAAATCGTAGCGTTTAAATCACCAGCAAACGTCACTCGCTGGCAGTTGGCCTCTAAGTCCAGCTCCCATTGTTTAAACGGCGGATTACGTGGGGTTAAAAATAATTTTGCCATTTTGTTTGCCGTGGCTTGTGGAGCAATACGTCCGAATATTTGGTTAGTTAGACGCAATACTTTTATGGCATTCATATTCACTCTCCTGTCAACTTAAAATTAAATGCATATACATGTATATGGTAAATAAAAAGCTGCCTTACGACAGCCTTCAGGCGATCTTACTCGCGCATTTGTACGATTTTTTCTGATGCTGCCATCAACTCAGACAAGGTGTCTTGCCCAAGTATGGTTTCAATTTTCTTTTGAGCTGCCTGCCAACGTTTCTCCCCTTGTTTAAATAAATCAAAACCTTCTTTGGTCAGTGAGATCAACCATACACGGCCATCCTCTGCACTGGGCTCTCGTTTCACCCAACCATCCCGTAACAAAGGTTGTAAATTACGCGTTAAGGTGGCTTGCTCAAGCAACAATACTTTTTCTAACTCTTTTTGGGAGCATGCCTTCAAATAGCGTAAAGCCCGCAGCACACTGAACTGGGTAATTTTTAAACCAATATCGCTCAAATAGGCATTATATACACCGGTTAATACACGATCAGCTTGGCGCATAGCAAGGTTATAACAAGGCTGTACTGGCATATTCGCCCCTTTAAAATTGATGCCTTTAAAATAGTTGCATATGCATGTATTTGCAAGGTAATTTTTTACATAAAAAAACCCAGCAAGCTATACAGCTTACTGGGTAAAGAGAACAAGACGGCAAGGCGCCGTACTTGTAGGGACGATTGTAAGAACTTACGCCACTTCTTGAGTCTTTGCCTGTGGCGCAGGTGTGCGAATCAAATGATCAAAAGCACCCAGGCTTGCTTTTGAGCCTTCACCCATGGCGATGATAATTTGTTTATAAGGCACGGTGGTAACATCCCCTGCGGCAAAAATACCCGCAACTGATGTTTCCCCTTTTGCGCTTACTTCAATTTCACCGCGGGCTGATAATGCCACGCCACTGTCTTTCAAGAATTCACTGTTTGGCACCAAACCAATTTGTACAAAAATTCCTGACAACTCTAGTTGTTTTGCGTCACCTGTTGCGCGGTCAGTATAATTAAGAGCAGTAACACGTGTGCCATCGCCAATCACCTCTGTGGTTTGTGCTTGTTTGATAATGGTAATATTTTTTAGGCTATTGGCCTTATCAACCAGTACTTTATCGGCACGAAGTGTATCGGCAAATTCTAGAACCGTTACATGCTCAACAATACCGGCTAAATCAATGGCCGCTTCGATGCCTGAATTACCACCACCAATCACTGCTACTTTTTTGCCTTTGAACAATGGGCCGTCACAGTGCGGGCAGTACGCCACACCTTTGTTACGGTATTCTTGTTCACCCGGTACATTCATTTCTCTCCAGCGTGCGCCGGTTGATAAAATCACGCTACGGCTTTTTAACGTGGCACCACTGTCTAATTCAACATGGATGTAATCATCTTCTGTTTTTTCAGCGCGAATCACATTCGCCGCTTTTTGTTCGCTCATGATGTCAACATTGTATTGTTTGACGTGCTCTTCAAGTGCCATGGCCAATTTAGGGCCTTGGGTTTCTTTCACAGAAATAAAGTTTTCAATGGCCATGGTGTCCATGACTTGCCCACCAAAACGTTCAGCCACCACACCTGTGCGGATACCTTTACGTGCCGCGTAAATGGCAGCCGATGCACCCGCTGGGCCACCGCCAACCACCAACACCTCGTAAGGCTCTTTTTGGTTAAGGGCTGCCGCTTGTTTTTTAGCCGCACCACTGTCTACTTTTTTCAATATTTCAGCCAATGAAATACGGCCTTGAGTGAATACTTCACCGTTTAGGTAAACACTGGGCACAGCCATGATATTGCGTTCTGCCACTTCATCTTGAAATGCAGCACCGTCAATCATGGTGGTTTTAATCTTAGGATTAATGGCCGCCATCATATTTAACGCTTGCACCACATCCGGACAGTTTTGACAGCTTAATGAAATGAACACTTCAAAGTTCATCTCTTGATCAAGACCTGCAATTTGATTAATCACGTCTTGCTCTAGTTTCATTGGGTGGCCACCACTGTGTAACAGTGCCAATACCAATGATGTAAATTCATGACCCATAGGCAAACCGGCAAAGCCTAATGCGGTTTGTTTTTCTGGATTCACTACCTGCATAATCGGTTTACGCGCAGAGGCAGCGTTATCTTCAATGACTTTTACTTTGTCATTTAATGATGCAATGTCGTTGGCCAGACCGTGTAACTTTTGTGCGGTATCACTGTCATCTAGGCTAAGCACTAAATGCACATCACTTTTTAAATTATCTAAATACGCTTTTAACTGGGTTTTCATGTTTTGGTCTAACATAGTGATACCTTTTAACTATTGTTTATGATGATTTGGGAGGCGAGACACCTGCTCCCTTAAATTTTCTCTCCTAAATTGGAGGCCAATTACATTTATTCGTCACTTCACCCTATTTTAGGCAATAAAAAACCTCTGCAATTTTTTGCAATAGCAACATCACAGAAGTTTTCTTGAGGAAATAAACACCTTTATTTCCTCAACTTAAATCAACAATATTGATTTAAGTAATTCGTGTTAGCGAGGCAGATGGAACAAGGCAAAAATTTAGTTTTATGCGCAGTGTATGTGGTTTATACATGAGCAATAAAATTCAATTTTTAACGCCGTTCCATCAACGCAGGTAACGAATTTTAGATTTTACCTACTAGATCAAGAGAAGGGGCTAGCGTCGCTTCACCTTCTTTCCATTTAGCAGGGCATACTTCACCTGGGTGGTTACGAACGTATTGTGCTGCTTTTACTTTACGCATTAGGTCTTCTGCATCACGACCAATACCTTCAGCAGTGATTTCCATGGCTTGAATCACGCCATCAGGATCCACTAGAAACGTTGCACGGTCCGCAAGACCTTGACCTTCACGCATCACACCAAAGTTGTTAGTGATGTTGCCAGTTTGATCACCTACCATGAAGTAGTTGATTTTGCCGATAGTTTCAGAGCTGTCGTGCCATGCTTTGTGAGTGAAGTGAGTGTCAGTCGATACTGAGAACACTTCAACGCCTAGCTTTTGTAGCTCTTCGTATTTGTCTGCAACATCGCCAAGCTCTGTTGGGCAAACAAACGTAAAGTCAGCTGGATAGAAGAAGAATACTGACCATTTGCCTAGCGCGTCTTTCTCAGAAATATCTTTAAACTCGCCTTGTTTAAAAGCAGTAGCGTTAAATGGTTTGATTTCTGTGTTGATCATTTTGTCATCCTATTGATATGGGTTACTCAATTAGATTCTTGTTGCGAATCCATGAGATGCATTGTGGGGGATGAGACAAAATAGTTGAAGTTGATAGTTTTAATTATCTTGATAGGTAAAAACTATAATCAATTGCAGGTTGTACGAGATAACACAACTCAAAATAACGATTAAAATGAAAAGCTTAAGGTATGAAGTATGATCTGCTTTAGCTATAAGACAGGTTAAGTGCTATGTATAAAACCTTACTGGTTTAACCAATAGAGATCGGCCCCTACTCCTAGCAGGGACCGATGATAATGAGACGAAGTCAATCACGACCTCGTAATCCATCTGCCATTTTATGCAGCCACTTTTTAGCGTTCTCTAGAGTATGACTTTCTTCAAACACTCGACGAATTGAGATCAATTGTTGCTCAAGCATGCCTGGTTTATGTAAATCCTCTGGCTTTTCATTTGGGCCAAGTGGCAAGATGTGCTCAAAGTATGTACCGCTTAAGAAGCGTCGTAGTAGCCCTTCACCCAAAAATGGTTCATCGCTATTCAGGGTTCGTGTGGCTCTCAATAAGCGCCTAATATCATACTGCCCAGAATATATATCAGGTATTTGTTTCTTAATCCCCAATAAGCTGTACACACCGGTTCGCGCTGTGCGTACAGAGCTTTCTAAGGTAAACACCACATCGTTATGGGTTTCTACAAACTGGCCAAGTAACGCCAGATTTTGACTACCTGTTGGCACAGCCCAAGGACGATCTCCTTTCGCACGAGGCATAAATTGCCCTGTAATATAAGGCATTAATGCAGTACGAATTTTAGTAGCAGCTAAGATGTTATCCACTTCATTAATCAAACCAAGGTGATAACACATCTCGGTCAATATTTCGTTACCGGTGCATTCAGGCATGGGCTTCTTAACATAATTACCCGCTTTATCCATGAGTAATGCATATACCCACATAACAATCACATCGTCTGGTTGATCAGGAAAATGTGGTTGACGGTTTACAGTGAAACTCATTAACCAATTTGAATCGGTAAAGGTAATAATGCCACCTGTCACGGTTTGACCAGAGTAAGGGTCATTGACCGATAATTCTTTTAACTTATCCATTAATGGTGACGGTTTGCAGGTTAACGTCACCGATTCCCATGTGGAGGCTGCAACGTTGCCGTAAAATTTTTCAGGTTTACCAAACTTCGAGGATTTTTTAGCAAGGTTTTTCCATAACGTCCAACCAGAATGGTGGGTAGCTTGATCGTTTACTTTTAGTTCAGGTACGGTAACCGCATCACCGTATGCCGTGTCTTCGACAATTGAACCTGTGGTCACAAACACCAGATCACGTGAATTTATCTTGATGCGCTGAACACTATCATCAATACGACACTCAATTGCCGTAGTAGTCATGTCGTCATCTTGTGCTTGTATGTCTAGATCAGTGACTATTGTATTCGTTTGAAAATGAACACCTCTTTCTTTCAACCAGTTTTTTAACGGTACAACAAAACTGTCATACTGATTATATTTTGGAAACACTAGAGACGTCATATCATTTAAACCGTCCATCAAATGCAAGAAGCGATGCATGTATAGCTTCATCTCTAATACAGAATGCCAATTTTGAAAGGCAAACATCGTGCGCCAAAACGTATAAAAATTGGTTGCTAAAAACCCTTCGCTAAACCATTGCTCAACAGTGATATCGTCAAGATCTTCTTTGCGCGCCATTAACAATTTAACCAGCTCTACCTGCTGTAGTTTGGTTAAATCCATTGTTGAGGAATCCTTTAACTGCCCTTGGTTTTCAAGCAAACGAGCCTTAGACCAGTTTTTATCAGCATCATTTACGATTCGATATTCATCTAATACCGTGAACGGCTCAGGTAGCTCAAGTGCCGGTATCTCAGAAAACACATCCCAAAAATTTTGGTAAGTCATTTCCATTTCACGACCACCACGCACGATATAACCTTGTTCGGCATTGCCCGCTCCGTCTAATGCACCGCCGTCAACGCTACCTTCCTCAAGAAAGGTAATGTTTTTCCCTGGCATATGACCATCACGAATCAAAAAGAATGCTGCCGACAAGCCGCCAATGCCGCTGCCAATAATATATGCATTCCTTTCGCCCACGCCTTCTGTCGGTAAAGGGCGATTATTGGTATATGCCCCATGTAAATCAGCTGGGGGTAATGAAGTATCTAGGCCGTTATGCAGATGGGTATGAGAGGCGTCAGGCGTGATATCAATTGCTTGCTCAGCCTGAGCATTAATGTGGGTTTTTAAACGTGAGTTCTTGATACTGTCTAAGTTTTCATCCGTCATACAAGGTTCCTCCAAGGAAACTTTAATGGTACATTTGTACTAACTTGTATATATTCTAATCCCTATGATTTCTAATAATGTTGATTTAGCTCAATTAATTCACAATCGGATGTCACTCATTAATTTGTAACAACGACATACATTACACTAAGCGAATACCCGCCCAGCCCAAACCGTTAAACCATTGGCCACACTGCCAAAGTGATCACCGTCCACCACCGCAATGTCACCCAAGGTTTGAGCAATCGCTTGGCGAATAATGGGGGATTGGCCCGAGCCGCCCGTCACGTACACCAAATCCGGCTTGGTGCCCGCTTGTTTAATGGCATCACTCATTAGGCCCATCATTTTAGTTAAGGGGCGATCAATGGCACTGGCCAGTTGTTCACGAGACAAGGTGCAACTCAAACTGTCTTCTATGTATCCCAAATCCACATCCGTGTGTAAGTCATTGGATAACACAATCTTGGTTTGTTCAGCACTGCGTACTAAATGATTATTTTGTTTTTCGTTACGCAATTTTATAAAGCGCTTTATTAAATCAGGCTCGCTAGTATCGCGGTATAACTGCTGCAATAACGCGGTAGTGTTTTTATCGTTAAATGCCGATTGCGCCCCCACATCATTGGTGCGCACCGCATCCCAAAATGTTTGTGTGGGCATCGGCAACCCGTTTTTTAAGTTCGATAACATACCAAATAACGGCATTAAATGCTGCCCAGCTAATTGAATATCTAAATCATTACCACCAATACGCTCACCAGTATGGCCGATAAAATCCTGCTCTCGCTCATCTTTATTACGATGACTGGGCCCCATGCGCACCATGGCACAATCGGTAGTACCACCACCAATATCCATGACCAAAACGGTTTTATCTTCGGTGAGTTTTTGCTCATAACTTAAAGCCGCACCAATGGGTTCAAATAAAAACTCAACCCCTTTAAAGCCCGCTCGTTTTGCCGCGCGCGTTAAAATAGTAAGGGCTTGCTCATTACTTTGCTCGGCATTTAGCCCCTGAAAATTCACCGGACGGCCAATCACTGTATGGGTAATATCTTGCTGGGTAATGGCTTGTGAGCGCTGTTTCACCGCCATCATCATGGCCGTTACTATGTCTTCAAAAAAATGGATGGCAGAATCACTTAAACCACTGGCACCTAAAAAAGATTTAGGGGATTTCACAAAATAGCCTTCACCTGGCCAAGCAAAGTACTCTGCAAGGGCTGCATGACCCACAAACAAACTGGTCTCATTTGGGCTGAAGCCTTCTTCATCACGTACTCTGCGCGCACGATTCAACGCAATACGGCGTTGCTCAATAAAAGCCTGTTTTTCTTCTGGGTTTGAAATTTGCAGCGCCACCTGTTCGGTAATCAAGTCACGATCAAGGGCATACAGAGTAGACGGCATAAAGGCTTTGCCATTTTCGATTGGTAACAGCTGCACATCTTGTTGGTTGGATAATACGCCCATGGCACAATTTGAGGTGCCAAAGTCAAAACCAGTAATCATGCTCGCCCCTTGCCTATTACGGAAAAAGTGGCGCAAATTAGCACATATTAAAAGAGGGGGCCAGAAATTGGCCATTTGATGCAAGAGGACATCATTCGTGTTACCCCACTGTAGACAGCCTGTCCTAAATATTTATCACTTGTTACGGGAATGCTATGCCAAACCCATACACCCCCACACGAACCCAAATATGCACCTATAGAATTTCCCTACCTGATCAAGTTATAACGGCGGCGAATTATCAGAACATAAATTTAGCGCGAATTATCGAGGCAAAGGCACATATAATTCTTTTGGTGTAACCGTGGGCTATAAAATAGGCCTGCAGGGTATGTTAAGGTGGGTAGGCTAATTACGGGGTTGAATTAAATTATTAAAGAGTCTTAACGCCATAAATGAATCACCGATTATTACATTTCACTACCTATTAAATAGCCATTTTAAAACATGAGAAAAACATAATTAATCCAAATCTAAAATTTCATGGGACTTCATGATTATGACAAAGACATAAATAATAAGATAAAGATGCAGCTTACAAATAGTTTCGCTACTATGGAATAATCATTTAACAAAGGAGAGTAATATGATCACTTATTTCTACTGGGTTTTAGTACTGGCAATAATGCTGACACCTCTTTATATATTAGGTGTTAAATTAAATAAGTGGAAAGTTGCTGGAATAGTGGCTTTCACTGTGTTCATTATTGGCAACGCAGCTTATTTTTTTCATTTTCAGCAAGTGTTTGTTAAAAATTGGGGAGGTGTTATGACGGTAACCGTACCCGATGGTCATCAACATATGATGGCAACATGGAAGGAGGATAACTTATGGTTAGAGTCTTTTGATGCCAAAACCAATACATGTCATTTTAGGGAATACTCCAAAGGCGCAATGTTAGAAGGTAAGGTTTTAATTAAAAACTGCAATCCGTTAATGGCTAAATAATATCAAGCACTAATTAAACTAAGTGGCATCTAGCTACATGCCACTTAAATTTCTTTTTATAATTTTATCAATTACACCAATTTTTTTTAACTTTTTAATCTCTAAATTCAACCTAGTTATAATATGATGCATCTTTCTTGATTTTAACACTTGGAAGTGCAAATATTTATAATCAATATGACGACGAGATAAGCTTAAACTTTCTTTCAATATTGAATCACGCGACATTAAATATTTAACAACATATTGATCCATTACAGCTGCTTTTTTTACGCCATTTTGTTCGTTTAATAAGTCTAAAAGCATCGCCTTTTCAGTTTCAAAATCATTTCTAATTATTTTTCTGCTTTCAAATAGCTTATTTAATGTTGGATACCCATAACCGCTATGTGTATTTATCACTGCACCAGATAAAGCATCATCGCTTTCAAATTCATTAGGAGTATTACGATTAAATACAAACATATCCTTAATGCTTGTAATTGGCTCACTCCACAAATATCGCTCAGGATTGTCAACCCAACCAGGAGACTCCATTCTCATATCAATCTGATTTGAATCCAGCTGAGATTGAGAGGCTTGTTCTGATAAATAAACAAATTCAAGCTCTAAACTGGAGGATTTGGCAGCTTTTTGTAAGGTTTCTATTAGAATGCCGTGTAGGTTATTGTTATCCACAATAATGTAAGGAGGATAGCCAGATGGTGGTACAGCCACCTTAATATCACTGGCGAAAGATAATTGAAAGCAGGTAAGCCATAGTAAACAACTAAAGCTAAATCTGAAAAACATGAATATCCTAAATAGAGATATAATGGGTTATATAACTGAGTCTAGTTTATTTTTATAAAATAACAGAAATATAAAATCATCTTTTAATAACTTGATTAACCTTTATTAGCATTTGCCATGGCTTCAAACTGTTGAGTAAGGTAATTCTCGGTGGTTTTTAATGTCGCGATGATCGCATCGTTATATAAAAACTGAGCTTTTAATCGTGCTTCTGTTGCCGCTATACGGGCTTCAAAGCTTTCACGGTCTTCGGCTAAATTTTCATTTTGGGCATCCAATGTATTAAACTTCGTTGCGAGGGTGCCGCTTTTAGGGTCAAGTATATTTTGCAGTAAGTCTTTTAGTTGATCCGCAATACCGGTCACATACGTCACACTACCGCGATCCCCTAAACTGCCGCCTTCGACTTTAATACGAATGCCACTGGCGTCATCAATATTACCATCTTGTGCCTTACCCGGTTCACCATCAGCTTGACCTTTAACAAAACCTAACGCGGTAGATGCGGCATTTGAAACATCCGATATAATTACTTTTGAGTCACTACCAGTACTTGTCGAAATAATACCTATGGTGCCATAAGCCGCAGAGGTTAAGTCATCGGTATAATCCACTTTCACTGATAATTTTTCAGCTTTAATCGCGGCATTATTATTGATTGCATTTTGCACAGCCGTTGCCAGTTCAGCACCGGTACCATATGTTTTTTGTGCAATACTAATTACGGATTCAAAGCCATCAAGCTCAATGGTGAACTCGTTATTAGTACCATCAATTACCACAGGGCCATTGACAATATCCGATTGATTGGCAACATAATAACCATTGGTTGCCGCTTTATTGCCGTTTTGTGCCGTTAAAAATTGGCCGTTGCCATTTGCCACTACACCATTGATGGTTCCTTCTACATCTTTACCTGTTTCAATATTATTTTCGGTACCATCTGGCTCGTGCATACCTAAAAATGAAATGGCTGCAGGATCTAAACTTGCGAAAGCCACGGTATTACCATTCCCACCCAGATTAAAGATCAAACTGCCTTTATCGGAAGTGGCATCATATTCATAACTGACTTCAGCGGTAATGTCCGAGCCAAATTTAATATCGCTATTCATACCAAGAGCATCAAAACCACCATTGTATGTGGTATTAACTCCAGGCAACCCAAGTGTGGCTTGGGCATTAGCATTAGCACCTTGTACTTCGATTTGAGCAGCACTGCCAAACATTGCTGAGGTTTTAACCCCATTGCGTGATACGGTTTCAAAATAAATTTGATCGGCGCCGTCTAATTTTGCAACAATATCACCTACGGTAAATTGGCCATTATTTAAAATGGCAAGATCAAGTGCTTGCTGCACCGCACTCAATGAATCCGTTTTATCGCCACTGCTTGCGTCAGTGTTGACATCAACATTTAAAGTAATGCCATCTACAACCAAATCAAATGCCGCATTATTGGCACCACTAAAATCAATACCACCACCAATGACGGCACCGCCTGATGTAACAGCGCCTTGGCCATCACTCACCACCTGGATGTATTGGTCATGCCCTGTTGCATTGGTGACTAACTCTAAACCGTTACCAGAACCAAGTTGTGCCGTTACAATACCGCCACCATATGCGGCATCTAATTTCGCTTGAATATCTGTGATGTTATTTCCGCTGTCGGCATCTAGCAGGATTTTTTGCTCATTTCCGTTTACGTTTAAAGTAAAACCCGCATTGCTTGTCGTAAAATCAATATTAGTAGAGATATCACGCGTACCTTCGGTGGTGGTTGCACCACTGATCATGCCCGATAGATTGGCATCACCGGCTAAATCAGTATTGATCTGATTTTGTAAGGCCGTTGCTAATGCATTACCGGAGAGATAGGTACCCGCCGGTAGGCTAACCGTATTTGCACTAGTAGTACCGTTAAGGGTAATTTGAAAATCAACATTGGAGCCAAATGTTAAACCAGGATCTTTACCGTTAATTTGCGCACCATCCGTTGCATCTAAACCAAGTGCAAGGTCTGTTGCTGAAGCACCCACCGCGGTTATTTCTATTGAATCCGTTGCACTGGGTGTTGTGGTTGTAAATACCAATTTATCATTGTCATCGAATTTTGCTAACACACTACCATTTAGCGCTGTTGCATCAACGGCTGTTTGTATGGCTTGTAGTGTATCTTTACGATCTCCAAAATTGCCATCACCATTTAAATCTAATCCGTCAGCATTTAGATTTACCGTCACCGCTTCAGCGGGGGCGCCATTTAAGCTGATCGAAAAGTTTGCGTTATTAAGAGCAAAGTTAATTCCATTTGTACTATCAATGCTAGTTGCACCCGGTACCGTAGACGTACCATAACCATTGAAGTATTCATTGTTTAATGATGTTAACTCAATACCTTTGAATGCCCCTTCACCACGTTCTTGAAACCCTAACGTATTGGCGGTATTAGTATCAACCGATGAAAAATACACTTGAGAGCTGCTGCCATAAGTATTCGAGGTAATATTGAATGATTTGTTAACAGAATCAAATACGACCGTCGATCCATAGCCTCTGTCTTTAAAATCTTTTGCACTATTTATTTGTAATTGAATTTCAGCCGCAAGTTCATCACCAGTTGCATAACTGCCTTGCGTTAAACTAATAGCTGATGTCTTGCCATTTAAGTTAATTGAGAAATTATCATTGGCATCATTGATCACAACCGGTGATAGAAAATCCAGAATGCTTACACTGCCGCCTTCGTATTTACCTTGAGTGGCAAGCTGTGTGATATTGATATCATAGGTGCCTGGTTTTGTATTAATTGATTCATTCGAAAAACTAATTTGGTTATCAGTTGCTGAGCCTTGTGTTGCAAACACACCCACAACTGCTTCGCGGCTTTCATTTAAACCTTTTAAAAATAGATTTGAATCAAATTTTAATTTAAAGCTGTCATTTTGATCGGTGTAAATCCCCAACTCACTAAACGAGCGAAAGTTCGTGCCTGTAATATCCGATACCGTACTGGTCATTAAACTTTTGATCTGAGTATTGATAGAACGTAAGGTACTGTCGCCTAGCAATAAACTGCCAGTACTAGATGACTCATCAAATTTGGTTAAGTCTTTATAAACGGTTTGAAAACCATTATAAGCCTCAATCATATCTTGAATTTTTTCTGATATTCCCGTGATATCAGGGCCAACCGTGATGGATACATTATTACCTACGTCTTCACTTTTTAAACTCAATGTCACACCATCAATAACTTCGGTTACTTCATTGCTTGAGCGCGTGATGGCTAAACCGTTTACGCTGATTAATGCATCGGTACCCTTTTGAGTTTCCGTCAGGTTTGTTCCTGGTGTGTCTTGATTTTTATTATAAGCAAACGCAGATAAACCGGATGTTGCTAATGCACCACTGGCATCTTTCGCAACAATCTCCATGCTAAATTCTTCACCGGTATCTTCACTGGTTAATTGCAATACATAACCGGTACCGTCATTAACAATCGAAGCTTTTACACCTTCTACTTCATCATTAATTTTATCGCGTAGCGCACTTAAGCTATCTTGCCCGGCGGTTAAATCAATTTTAAACGTGCCTGCTTCTGGATTGGCTTCAAAGTCATCATAACCACCACCCCCTAAATAATTAGTGGTACCAATGGTGAAGGTTAAACTGCCGGTACCAACCGATTCTGTGGTTGTGGAAAATGATTTAGAAACCAAAGAGTGGGCTTTAGCGGTACGCTGTACTTCAATACTATAGGTGCCTGTTGGGGCGGATGATGTGGCCGTTGCCGTTAGAATGGAATCATCAGAAGAAGTGGCATTAGTCGCGCCAATCTTTTTAGGATCTGACAGTGCCACAATGGCTTCAGAAAAATCATAAAGTTTACTTTGTACTTCGCCATACGCCGAAATTTTGGCGTCAATCACTTCTTGTTGGGTGTTTAGGCGTAGCTCCCCAGCTGCTTTGTCGGCATTAATGATGTTCTCAACCAAATCACTGGTTAATAGGTCAGAGCCAATACCTAGGGATTCAATAGCTGCCATGGAACCTCCGGCGATAATACCAATACTGCTAAGATGATGTAGTACATAACGGCCAAATAGGCAAAAACTTGAGCCTGATTTGTAAACAAATGTTATTGGTCAATGATTTAACCTTCATTAATATTCAATAAATGCGCCAACTACTGTGGGTTTTTTATTCAAGCTATACGCTGATATGCCGATAATTCAAATAAGGCATGAATTGTGCGTTTACAAACCAAATCAAGAGGCATTTTCATGAAATTGGTTGCAGCTCCCCATATATTTCCTAGCTCGGAATGCCAAGCTTCAAGTCAAGGAGAAATTATCTGGTTATACGGACTATCCGGAGCAGGTAAGTCAACCATTGCTTCTCGTACACGAGATATTCTTAAACGCTATAATAAAAACGTTTTTATTCTTGATGGCGATGATTTACGCACAGGATTGAATTCAGACTTAGGCTTTACAGAGGAAGATCGCGAAGAAAACATTCGTCGTGCAGCGGAAACAGCATTGTTACTCTCCCGAACCTGCGATATTGTTATTTGTACTTTTATTACCCCAAAAAACACTTCTCGTGAACTGATAGAGTCAATACTAAAGTCGCACCCTTTTCATAGTGTCTGTATTAACACTCCTTTGAGTGAATGCGAAAAACGAGATACTAAGGGATTATATAAAAAAGCACGAAGCGGTGAAATTGGGCACTTTACCGGTATCAGTTCGCCTTATGATTTTCCGAAAACGAGCAGTAATTCCATTAACACCCTAAACAACTGTGTAGATGACTGCGCCTATCAATTAATCCAACTATGTAACATTAAAATATAAGTAATCTCTTGTTAGATCTACCCAGATTGTATTATCAGTTATAAACAAAAACCGTCATCGACCACGATGTTTTGCCCTGTAATATATTGGCTATTATCAGATAATAAAAACACAATACTGCCACACACTTGGTGTGGAGATAGCATACCCTGCCCATGAGTATGCTCTGCATACGCTTTTATAAAGGTATCTGGCTGTGAATCCAGAATCCCTCCAGGACTGACACTGTTTACTCTAAATTTACTGTCTCCTACAAACTCGGATACGTACTTATTTAAATGAATAATGGCCGATTTGATCGCTGCATACTCAACCGGCATAGTCATTTTTGTGTTGTTATAAATCGAAAAGTCAGGTGCAACCACACCATAGATAGATGCTAGATTTACAAGTGAGAATTCGGATTTTTCACGTTTAAAATAGGCGGCACACTGCTGCATCACTAAAAAAGAACTACCTAAATGTAAGTTAATATTTTCATTGAAACTAGACAAACTCACGTCAAAGAATGATTGACCGTATTGCTGATTTCTCGGATAGCTACAATTCACCAGTCCCTGGATATTTAATGAAGAATTAAATAATGCCTTTACTTCCTCTTCATTTGTTACATCAAGATTAAAACATTTTACTGATTCGTGCTTTGTAATTGATGCTGTATTTATATCGACCGCAATGACCTGACCATTGTTCGCTACGATGGCCTCTACAACCTTGCCCCCCAATAATCCCCCTGCACCTAATACCATGATGGTTTTATTATTTAACATCAACCACCTCTAAAATACTTTGTGCCAACATAAAATCATAAATATCATCAATATCAATTGAACGTTCCTTAGGGACTTCGATACTGGTTACCGAGCCATCAAATAAACCATTGTGGTTTAAAATATAATTGGGGGTTGTTGCATAAACTGATGTGGTGATATCAAATACCGCAGGAGCATCTTGCCGGCGATACACACTCTCTTTCGGTGATATGACCAAACCTATGGTACCATCTGTATTATGCTGGACCATATTAAAATAAGGGCTACGACTCGATGGTGTAATAGCAATGCACACATCTGCGTTAGATGAAATTCTTTTTTCAATAGCACCATTTACATCTTCTACGGAACGCAAAGGACTAGTGGTAGGCAAACTTACAAATTGATCAAACTCACCCACATTTTTTTTCACCCAATTAATACCATGCTGCCATGACAACCACTCAGGACTGGTGTCCGTTGCTAAATCTTTTGGCCGGTCAATAACTTGAACATTAAATTTCTTGGCAATAACAGCTATATCAGCATCATCGGTAGATACAAAAATTTGTTGTATATATTTTGATGCCAGTGCAACTTCTATTGAATACTGAATCAAAGGTTTACCGCTGAGTAACTTACAATTTTTTTTGGGTAGTCCTTTTGATCCACCACGTGCAAAAATAAACGCATAACTAACCATGATAATTCCCGTTATGATTTTCTTTAATTTTTGCAATTAATTTAACGGTTCTGTATGCCTGATTAAGACTAATACAGTTATGCTTTTGACCGTTTATCTTGGCAATAAAATCATCGAGCATGTTTAAATACTTATCATTACCTTCGACATTACCTTGATACAGGATTTGACTGCCACTTTTTGTATTATGTAAAATAGTTTGTGTAATTAAATCAACATCCAGCCGGCCATTCTCTGAAATTACCTGACAATAGCGCTGTGGTACAACCTGAACAAAATCCAAATGCATTTGAATAAAGATATTCTGTTCGCTCACCAATGAAATATCGGCCATGTCTTCTACATCTACCGCCCAGCGTCCAGTTTGAATCAATATGGCACCTTGCAAAGTCAATTCACCAAATAGCCAACTCATATAATCAATTTCATGACTTAACTCGTTTAATACGCCACCACCTAAGTAAGCGTTAGCTGATACAGTTTCAGTTATATCTCTTCCGGGTCGCCAGTCTTGAAGATCTTGACCCACATGAACCGTGACATGATAAATTCTACCTAGAAAATTGCCCTCAATAATGGACTTCAATTTCTGTAAAACTGGCAAATAACGCAAGCAATATGCCACTGCAACCACCGAAGCCTGTCTATCATGTGCTTGAATTATTTTCTCTGCAGTTTCAGGCGTACTAGTTAATGGCTTTTCAATTAATACGGGAATGCCATTGTTAATCAGTATAAGACTATGTTCGGCATGATAACTGGCTGGCGATGCTACTATGGCAAAATCTAAAGGTTTTGATATTAATTCAGTTAGGCTTTGACACAATATATCGCAATTTAAAATAGGCTCATTAATCTCACGACCACTAGACGACACAGCATAAATTGTAGCTTGTGGAAAACGCAGCCGAATATTTTCTCTGTGTCGTTTAGCAATATTACCCAAACCAATGACAGCAATATATTTCATAGGCTAACTCGTTATCGGTTCAATTAACATGGGGCCTTGCGTCTTTACACGAGCATTGGCAGGCACATTTTTATAAATCACAGAGCCGGCTGCAACTAAGGCATTATCCCCGATACTCACACCTTGAATTACAATAGCCCCCGTGCCTATATGCACATTATTACCCACGGCCACTAGACCACTTAAAGTAACCCCTGGTGCAATGTGAGAATGCTTACCAATAATACAATCATGATCAATACTGCTACTTGTATTAATAATGGTATTGGCGCCAATCCTCGCTTGAGCTTGCAATACGACCCCTGCCATTATGTTAACGCCGTCACCCAGTGATGCTGACTCACTAATAACAGAGTGCTTGGAGATTAAACTTAAGAATTTAAATCCGCATTGAGTAAACTTCTCATAAATAATTTGACGTAATCGATCAAACGGTAGAGACCCTATGCCATTGATTAAACGGGTATTGCTTGGATTTTTGGATAATATATCTTGATCGGTTAATCTTGGTAAACCTGACAAAAAATCAGGAATATCTTCTTCAAGCGTAGCAACACCATGGATTTGGATCCCATATGATTGAGCAATTTCAAACAATACTTTCGCGTGGCCACCGCTTCCAATTAAAATGATTTCATCACTCACTAATAAGGTCTCCCGCGCAATATTGGTGTGCTGATTTTTCACCCAATATATCCCAATATCGCAAAGGACTTATACCATCACCAGGACGTTTAATGGTGATATTATCTTCATTAAATACATCACCTTTCTTTATGTCGCAAGCCGCGACTAGACTTTTACGTGCTGCAACTCTATTTCTAATTTCTGAAGGATATGGGAATTTAATCCCGCTGCCCATAGCCTGCTCAACTTGTCGAATCCCACTCACCATATTCGCTAACTCATGGGGCTCAAGTGAGGCCTTATGGTCT
Source organism: Bermanella sp. WJH001 (assembly GCF_030070105.1). Lineage (NCBI taxonomy): Bacteria > Pseudomonadati > Pseudomonadota > Gammaproteobacteria > Oceanospirillales > Oceanospirillaceae > Bermanella > Bermanella sp. WJH001. The sequence continues at coordinate 1,272,010 of NZ_JASJOO010000002.1, forward strand.
GGGCCATCCATGTTTTTGTCCAAGGTAAAGTGTTTTTCAATGACCTCAGCACCATTTGCCACAGCAGCTATTGGAATAACAATACCTAAAGAGTGATCTGAATAACCTACTTTCACTTTAAAACTATGCTGTAACGTTTGCATAGAATTCAAGTTAATTTCATTAAACGGTGCGGGATATTCGGTTGTACAATGCAAAACAGTTACTTTTTCGGACAATGCTTGTTGCCCTGCAGCAGAACCATAAGCTTGTTGGAAACCCTCTAGGCTGGGCATGGTACTATTGCCTTGAGTATATCCAAATGCCAGCACCGATAAAGCCAATTCGATATCGGCAAGTGTGGCCATGCCCGTAGATAAGATAATATTTAGGCCCGTTTTGGCATGATCCAACACAAAGGGTAAATTGGTTAACTCACCAGAAGGAATTTTTAAACGTTTAATTCCTATGGTATCAACTAAAAAATCTAAACTTTGCTTATCAAACGCGGTTGATAAGAATTCGATGCCTTGCTGCTCACAGTATTCATTCAGTTTTAGAAAATCTGATTCCGAAAGCTCTAGCTTTGATAACATGGCTAATTGAGATTCATCTTGCTGAGTATTCTGTGTCTGGTATTTTGCTTTCTTAGCTTTAGCCGTAACGAGATTAATGGCTTTAAACGTCTGAAATTTAACAACATCTACACCCGCTAATTTTGCTTGATTAATCAACTCAAGCGCCAAATTCAAATCACCATTATGGTTTACCCCAGCTTCCGCGATAATCAATGTCATTAGCTCACCTTGATATCATAAAAAATTTTCATCTTTGAAGGGTTCATTTTACGAATTATTTTGATGATTTTTTCAGAAGCATGCCCATCACCATATGGATTATTATATCGACTTTTATCTTGACGAAATTCAGCACTCAGGCCTAGATCAATTGCTTGCTTAATAGATACCGAATCCAACGGTGTATCTATGACGGATTTAGCCCTCAAACGCCCTTGTTGGCGAGTACCAATATTAATTGTCGGTACACCTAATGCTGGCACTTCAATAATGCCACTGGAAGAATTTCCAATCACCAATTCACTTAATTTCACCACACTGTGGTAATAGCGATGACCAAGGGATTCAATCAGTAATACTCGATTTTTGTTAGAATGACTAAACTCCTTTAAACGATCAATGATATCCTGCCCACCATGATCCACATTGGGATAAGTCATTACCATTTTTATGTCTGGATATGCAGACAAAGCTGTCAATAGAGCTTCAACCCCAAGCAATGGTGAATCTCGAGATAAGGTTTCAGGGTGGTACGTTATTAAAAAAAATGGGGTAGAGAAATCAAAATCAAATACGCCACTTAATTCTAAATTAGAAATCAATGGTTGCTGCTTAATGTGGTCAATACCAAGTGCCCCAGTATTAAATACTCGATCAGGTGCCTCTCCTAATTGAATAACACGTTGGCGATAAGTTTCGTTAGCAACACAATGATAGTGACTTAATTTTGTAATCGAATGGCGAAAACCATCATCATAGGCACCTGATGTCACTTCCCCTCCATGTAGATGTAAAACAGGTATATGATGAATATACGCACATTGGGCCATGGCTAAAGCCTCATATCGATCACCTAGCAAAATTAGTAAATCGGGTTTTATCCGAAACAATTCATCATTATATTTATCAATGGCCTGCGCTAGATTTTTTACAACACCGTACTGACTATTGTCCTGCGATAAAATGTCCACTTTCGCATCAATCTTAAATCCATCTTTTTCAATTTCTTGGTAAGTATTACCAAAACGCTTAGAAAGATGCGTGCCGGATGTCAAGATTTTCAATTGTAATTTTTGCTCGCCTTGAAGCGCTTTTAACAAGGGATATAAAATCCCATAATCAGCTCGAGTGGAGGTAAACACCAATACTGAATTAATCACAATTCACCTCAATACGTGGTGAGCTGGGTAGGTTTATCAATCTGCTTCCAAGGTATTCTGTCAATGAAAGATTCCCTCTTAAAGCCGATTTAAACATAGGTAAATAGTGCATTGGTTGCCAAACAGGACGAACTAGAATGTCGGCTTTTAAACAGGATTCAATAACTTCATTTCTACTTTGTTTACTCTCACAAATTATTGCATTTAACCAATAATTTGATTTAGCATAATCGGGCTCTTTTACAAATTGATACTCGGTATTAATTAGTGCCTGTTGATATATCTCGGAAATTTCACGCTTACTTTTTAGATAATGATTCAATTTTTTGAATTGAGCACAACCCAGTGCTGCATTTAAATTAGGCATGCGAAAATTAAAGCCGGCTTCATCATGGATAAACTCATAAGCATGAGGTTTCTTTGCTGTAGTAGTAATGTGTTTTGCATGAATACCATCTTCATCGTGTTTGCATAAAATCATACCGCCGCCACCGGTAGTGATTATTTTATTACCATTAAAACTAAGTGCACTGAACCGGCCAAAGGTACCGGTATGTTGACCTTTATAGAACGAACCTAAGCTTTCAGCAGCATCTTCTACTATAGTTATATTCCATTTATGACATAACAGACTTAAGCAATCTAAATCTACAGGATGACCAAATGTATGCATAGGCACAACAGCCCGAATACATTGTTTGGTTATTTTGTGTTTGCAATTTTCCCCATCGAGGTAGGCATATTCCAGCAAATACTCTTCTAACGCATCTACCGATAATCCCAAACCAACTGGGCTCACATCCACAAATAATGGTTGAGCCCCTAAATGCTTAATCACGTTACACGTCGCAACAAAGGTTAATGCTTGAGTAATCACTATGTCGCCCGCTTTAACGCCACTTAAAACCAAACTAGCCTGTAATGCTGATGTACCATTGACTGTTGCTACTGCTTTTTTTACACCCGTATATCGGGAAACTTCCTCTTCAAATTTATCGATGTACTCCCCAGTACTAGACACATAGCTGCTCTTGATCGCTTTAACCACATAATCAATTTCACCTTGATCCATTATAGGTTCATGCAAACTGATTCTCGTTTGATCGTGATAAATATGCTTAATACAATCTAATAAAAATTTCATATCACATCTTACTATCGAGATACTTACCAAGATCGGTATATTCAAACTGTGGCAGTAATGTTTTCATACTGGCCACCACTTTTTGTTTATTCCAACATCCAGACTTTATCATTAGGTTTATTTCCTGCTTAAAACCACTTAATGCTGATTCATCCATTGTTGCAATTAAATTCACCACTCCTATTTCTGAGAATTTATTTAAATTCACTTGTTCTTCTTGTGTGAAGAATTCTTCAAAGGGCTTTTCCCCTGTGGTATCACTACCGGTAAATAGACAGGGCCAATTGGGTGGTTGATTATGAGCCATCTTGGCTTTGGCATCCGCTTCGCTAGAGCAAATATCCGCCATAAGGCCTTTGGCCTGTAAATATCGTTTAGCGATATCAGAAAATGAAGTAAGGCTAATTTCAGCACTAGGTTTAGGAAAGAACACCTCTCGATTCTCACCTAATAAACACGATAACAAACACAATTCGCCGGATTCTTGTTGGGTCACAAAGTAGCGTTTCACATCATTAGGAGCAACGATCGGCTGTTGTTTTTCAATGCGTTTATCAAAGCCAAAGAGCAAGGAGCCATCTGAGAATGCCACATTAGCGAAACGCGCCGTTGATATAGATATTTGTTTACTATAGTGGACTAAAAAAAGTTCCATGATGCGCTTGCTGGCCCCCATCAAGTTTACTGGGTTTGCGGCCTTGTCGGTGGATACACAAAAGTATTTTTTCACACCGCAATTAATGGATTGCTGAATGGTTTTTTCTGTATTAAAAATATTCACATTGAGCATGCGCATCAAGGTAAAAGGATCTTTCTCACTTCTTACATGCTTTAAAGCTGACAGGTTTAATACATAATCGTACTGACCATCATCTGCGATAAAAGCATCGTATTCTGTAGAGCCAATATCAAGAGGTAATGCTTTGAAAGCATCTGGTAACTTATCAAAGCTACAGCGTAAATCCCTAACCAGCTCTACTAGGTTATTTTCACTGATATCTACGATATGTAACTTAGTAGGGTTACGTTTGGCGATTTCACGAGTGACAGCACTGCCTATAGTACCAGCAGCGCCTAATACTAAAAATCGAGACTGGCTAACAAGGTTATTTAATACTTGGCAATGCTGTGCAATATCTCGGAGAAAGAGTGGATTATTTCGACCTATCAACTCTAAGACGGCGTTTTGTGTCATGGCTTACCCTAGCGAAAGCACCAAAAAAATGTCATCTGGTATTCTTTAGCAAAGAGTATGCCCTGAATAGTGCATTAACAATATGATTTCACATACTTATTAAGATACTTGTAAATTCCTTAATTTTTGTAATTTAGAATGATATCCATATCGATCATTGGTTTGTCTTCCTACAACCCTAACGACATCTTCAGAAATCCCGTGAGACCTAGAATACTCAGGGAGTTTTAAACTGCCATACCCTAAAGTATTAATTAAAGCTTCATCCTCTTGATTTAATTGCTTTATTTGTAATATCTCACTGTCAGTTGGCTGATATCGAAACGTATCAATTGTTCTATTTTCTCTACCTATATGTAAGTTTGGTAGATTTTCCAGTGACAATATTGAAGATATCAGTAGGTTAATATCTTCAATAAAACAATATGCATAAAAATATTCTTTCAATAAATTTGCTGCTATATCAGCCTCGCCACCTGTTAAGCTTTCAATACCTAATAGCGTTTTTACTGTCACATTAATTTGTTTTGGCCTATTTATAAATTCTTGGAGCCCTATAGCTGAAGGTATTTTATTACACCTCATACAATCATAACTAAAAGCAGATAAAACACGATCTACAGTAGACCTTAATACTGTAATCATTTTGAATTCAATTTGCGCCTCTTCAACAACCATCATAGGTGAATGAGAACCTATAAAACCACCTACAGAATCAGCTCCATGTTCTTGAATACATTGGCGAGCAGCCTGAATACCAACTTGATCATCTTGGGCCTTAGGTGAATCAGAGCGACCATACCAAACTTGATAAGGTAACTCCCTTTTCATTTCTTCAAAGCAAGAAGTAATACCTGAAACCAAACTCATGCCTGCTGACTTTGGTATATGAAAAAATAAATAGGGCCTAATTTTAGTAAGATTTTTTGCGTTTTGAAGATAACTGGGGATAAGTATCTTTTTCATATTCTTTAGTGGCCTCAAAAAAAACTGCGGCTATTGCCGCAGCTTATACTCAATTATATTTGAGCATTAAATAGCATAGGTGGTTCTTCACTATTCAATTTCTTTGCCATCTCTAAGGCCGCTTCATTTGGAATCTGACGAACCAGTTGTTCTGACTGACGATCATAAACACTGATCACGGTCTTCCCACTGTCTTCATCAAGCCTAAAGTCTAAGTCTCGCTGTGTTTTTTGTACATACTCGTTTAACTTAGACACTGCTTCTTTTACCTCAACGCTCTTTGCTTCAGCTGCTGCAATAGCATCCTCAGTTGGCAATTGTTTGCCGCTTGATTCTACTTCTTTTGCCGCCTTGGCATTCACATCGGCTTTTGGCTTTTGTGATTGAACTTGAGGTGCAGAAGAAACCGCTTTAGCCAACTGGCTAATATTTTGTGCGTTAATTTCGTTCATAATACACCTCTCTTAAAGTTAGATTTTTCTTACGCTACCAGCGGTAGAGAAAACTCTATCGCTGGTAGATCACCTAACTTATCCGAGTAAAGAAAGAACCTGCTGAGGACCCTGGTTAGCCTGAGCTAAGATCGAGATACCGGCCTGTTGTAGCACCTGCGTACGCGATAGCTCAGCTGTTTCTTTCGCAAAATCCGCATCTTGAATTCGCGAGTTTGCAGCACTCAAGTTCTCAGATGTCACTGACAAGTTATTCACAGTAGATTCAATACGGTTCTGAATCGCACCGAGGTCTGCACGCTGTGAAGCGATTGCACCAATCGCATTATCGATTGCAGTTAGTGCAGCGGTCGCACCTTCAAATGTAGAAATATCAATTTCTGTTAGGAATTGACCACTCTCACCACCACCAAAGTTACCTGCAGTGAAACCAAGATCTGAAAGATCTGCTTTACCGGAAGTACCAGCAGAAACATTTATCTCTTTCGCAGATGAAAGCGTCAATGTTCCATAAGTCGTTTCATAAGCAGCGCCTTCAGTTGTGTTACCACGAACCCCGATATTATTGCTTGAGTTAGCAGAACCAATGTCTGCTTCGCCAATACCATCCACAGCAGCATCAAGACCAATCAGAGCACCGAAGCCTGTTGCAGCAGGATCATTTGCACCGTTGTTATTGTTATCGTTATCAATTGCTACCGATATGTTACGACCATCCGCTGCACGAAGCGTTATGGACTCACCGTTGTCCTCTGCAGTAACCCCCGTCAACCCAGCTTTTGCATTAATCGCATCAATTGCACTTTGGCGAGATGCATCTTTATCAATAGCACCTGAGCCATCGTCTTGAAGAGACACCACACCAACATCAATACCATTGATGTAAATTTTACCGGAATTTCCAGCTTCGTAAATTGACTCAGCGGCAGTAACATTAGCATCGTAATTCGTACCACTAGAACCAACAACAACCGTTTCATTTACTGTTGCACGAACACCTGTATCATCTGATACATCATTAATGGCTGCGGCTATAGCAATTGCCGATTTTTCTTTCAAGCTTGTTTGAATTGTCGATCCATCAGACGCAAGTGTTGCCGTCGCTGTATCTTGTTTAGTGTCAGCTGCCGATATTGCTATATCGTTGATAACTAAATCGCCATCCTCTAAGCCGAAAGTACTTGTGCTCACATTAGCATTCAGTGAGTTAATTGATGTAGCTATATTAGTAACTGCATCAACAGAGCCACGACTAAAGAAAGTACTTACGTTTAAAGTTGCCCCAGATGCAGCTCGGTTTGAACTGATCGTTACTTGGCTTAATGCACTATCCGTCACGTTAACATCTTTGATGTAACCCATAGCATATAACGTGTCGCCGTTACCTATATCTGCAGCAACCGCTCCGTCTGTCGAGAAGCTGCCATCTTTTGCAGCAACTTCCATACCTATAGCAAATGTACCCGCACCAATAGTGTCAGTAATTGCCAGAGTATTACCTTCAGTATCGGTTAAAAACAATTCACTAGTAGCCGTATCGAATGTTGCAACAATTGAGCTAAATGAAGCATTTATGGAGTTTGCCGTTTGCTCTAAAGTTTGACCAGAAGAAATCGTAATCGTACCTAAAGCCGCATTTAACGTATTAGTGTCATAAACTTTAAAGCTATACGTTGTAGTTGCACCCAAACTATCATTGGCACCACTAAATGCGGCACTGAAGTCTAATTTCACCTTCGTTTCAGCACTGACATCAACACCCAATGCATTTAGAGCAGAGGCTAATGTGTCCGCGCCCATGTTAGCAGAGGTATAGTTCATGACTTGAGACGCAGTACCCACCTGCACTGTAATGACCTCAGCTACAGTACCAAACACAGTAGTACCACCTGAACCGATCATATTAAGAGCTGCATCGGTTGTTAATAAACTACCCGACATAGCGAATACATCTTTACTTCCAAATGCTGTGTCATTGAAGCCAACACCAGTTGTACTAGAAACAGAGGATGATGCTAACTGCGCGGTACCCACATCATAATTGCCGACTTTTAAACCCGCATTGGCAATATTACCATTCCCCGTGCCATCACCACCTTTGATGTCAATTTCTTTAACATCACCATCAGCAACAAGAGTAAAACCACCTTCAAAGGTGTCGGTAGATGTTGTACTAACTAAGCCTGTAGAGGCTGATGTCACACCTGTATAAGTCAAAGTAATGTTACGGCCATCAGCTGCAGTCAACGTGACACCATTAGCATCATCGCCAGAATCACTAGCTGTAATACCTGTTTGCTCCGCATACGCATTTATGGATTCAACAACAGATGCGCGAGAAGTTGCTGCATTGGAAGTAGTTTGGATATCAATTTTAACTCCGTTTAAATTGATAGACCCTGTCTGTGCAACGGCTGTCATTGCCTCGCCGCTCACAACGTTTGCACTTGCAAATGCTTTTACACCAGTGTCAGCATACTTTTCATTAATGGCTGCAGCTTTGGCAATACCAGATGCAGCATTATTTTTGAAAGATGCATTATCATCTTCTGCTTTAGATGGGCTAATCGCTACATCATTAATAATTAAATCGCCATTCTCTAAACCACTACTATTACCAACGGCACTCAAACCAGCTGAATCAGAAGCACCTAGTTTTTCAGCTGTTAACTCAGCAATACTAATATCTAGTGTTTGACCAGCATTTGCGCCAATTTGAAATGTTGCATTAAATGAACCATCTAATAAATTACGACCGTTAAATGCAGTTTCATTTGCAGTACGAGACACCTCCTCAATAAGCTGTGTCACCTCAGCCTGAAGCGCGTCACGGTCGACATCGGAGTTAGTAGCGTTAGCGGACTGTACTGCTAACTCACGAATACGTTGTAAGTTATCATTCATGGTACCTAATGCGCCTTCAGCGGTTTGTGCAAGAGAAATACCATCCCCTGCGTTACGCACTGCTACGTTTAAGCCACGAATTTGAGAATTAAATCGTGTCGAGATCGCAAGACCTGCCGCATCATCCTTTGCGCTGTTGATACGCAAACCAGAAGATAGACGTTGCAATGCCGTTTGGTTGGCTGACTGCGACTTATTTAAGTTTCGTTGTGCATTCAAAGATGCAATGTTGGTATTAATAATTTGAGGCATAGCCATTCTCCTGACTTGGATATTCTGGGCAATCAGTGGTCACTTTCATAGTGAACCTCCTGCTCCCTCTACTTTCCACAATTAGGTTAACGGCGCGGGTTTAGCATTCTTTAGGAAAAAGTAATAACCTTTTTACTTATATTTATCTGCTTTTATATAACCAAAATAAAGGCATAAATTTTGCTCTTCTTGTTAAAAAGGAGTTTCTATGTCAAATAATCCACCATTTATACAAAAAGCCCTAGATCGATTTGATAAAAATATGGCATTCATGAAAAAAAGTATGCCTTCTTTATATAAAACACTCTCTGATTGGGAATTTAAAAAAACACGAATTGAAATTGACCATGAGCATGAGGAGTACAAAATGTTTGTGGGGGATATAGACCTCTACCCTCACGGAGCAAAGGAGTTTGCCAAAAATGAGGCTGAAGAGTTCCTCGCTCAGATGGCACCGGGAGCACCTTTTGTAAGCTGTGCGCCTAGCACACCTGGTTTATATGAAATACCTAGATTCTTTGCAAAGCATTTAGATCAAACAATTAAAAGAGCTTTCCCAAGATCAGGATTTAAAGCTTATCCATTACCAAAATTTTATCCTATGCTTGTTTTTATGGGTGTAGGGCTAGGTTTGCATATACAAGAGGTACTCAAAAATAGTCAAGTTCAAACACTTGTTATTTTCGAAAATGACCCAGAACAACTTTTAGCAAGCTTATATGTTACAGATTGGTTTGAGATCGCTCCAAAGTTTAAAATAAATAGTGGTATGGCAATCCATTTTGTTTTAATGCACGATGCGAATGAAATATTATCTTTCCAACAACTTTGGAATGAACTTAATTTCTTTGTACCACACTTTCCGTTAGCCACTATCTTTTACAACCACAGAAAAGTTGGGTTTTATCAAAGAATACTAAATCGTATTCATAAAGACTTTAGCGTATTCCTGGGATCATGGGGAAATTATGACGATGAAGTAAATCAGCTTAATAATGCTCTCTATAATTTACTAGAGAATATTCCAGTTACTCGTCCGATCAACCTTAATGGGGCTACAAACATTTCAGATATGCCAATTGTTGTAATTGGCGCAGGACCATCTTTAAATTCATATATAGATTTTTTAAAAGAGTATAAAGATAAGATTATTATACTATGCTCAGGGACTGCGATCTCCGTCCTTCACCATCATGGCATTAAGCCTGACATACAAATCGAGATAGAATCTGATTACTGTGTAACAGCCGCTTTAGAGAACTTAAAAGATGATGCGTACTTATCATCAATACCAATTATTGGTCCTATTCAGTTAAACCCTAATGCCTTCAAGAAATTCAAAAAAAAGTATCTATTTTTTAAGGAATCTACCGCTTTGGGAGGAATGTTCGCACATAATAATGAAATTTTTCTTGGCACTACACCTACCTGTACTAATGCAGCGTCATCCATTGCTTTAAGTTATGGATTTAAGAAAATTTTTCTAATTGGTTTAGATTACGGCTACAAGAGTAAATCAAAAACACATGCTGAAGGGTCTATTTGGTATGATAAGAATAAACCAAAAGAACTTAATCGCTCTATGGAATTAAAAAATAGAGAGGCCCCAATGGAAGTCGATGCTGTTGGAGGGGGGAAAATTCTTACTGAACAAATATATTATTCATCTAAACGTCGACTAGAAGCATTACTTGAACCTTTCGAAAATAGAGGGGTTAGTGTTTATAATTTATCAAACGGTGCCCGCATTGAAAAGACCATTGAAATTAAAATAGATGAAATGATAAAAATTATTAATGAAAACAATATTGATAAGAACGCTGTTTTATCATACCTACTTCCCGAAAACCCTAGGTATATATTAAATGATCAAATACAAGAAGGCCTAAACTCTATAGAGAAATTCATTTCTAAAATATGCACTTTTAATATTGAATTAATTAAAAAGATTGACTTCAATTTTGAATCATTTAGTCGCTGTATTTTAATCCTAAATCAAAGAATGAACACACATTACCACTCTAAAAATCAACAATCATTTTATTTTTTCACACGCGGTCTGATCTGGCATTACATATACGCGGGATACTCAATGATTATGTTTAATCGCGATCCCAATGACGAGGAACGTATAATTAAAGAGTGGCAAGATGGATTCATTGACTTTCTAGAGAAATTACCAGGGCACCTAAACTACGTTATCAACAAAGATCGATCTAATATGAACAACGATGACTGGTTAAGACAGTCTATATTAGATCCTGTTTCGGAACCTGATTTAATGAGAAAGTTTTAACAGGTAGATATATGTACTTTTAATTATATCCCTTTAGTTCTACCTAAATTGACCGATAACACTAAATATACGGTAGATATTCGCTACTAATAAAGTGTCATCAATAGGTAAAAACTCATGAATATCAATGATATAGAACATTACTTCTTGTCTTCGAAGGACACTATAGAACAAGCCATTAATAAGTTAGATGCCGTTCAGGCTAAGCTTATTTTGGTAGTTAAATTTGATAAAACATTGTTAGGTACTATTACCGATGGTGATATCAGACGTGCTTTGTTACGCCATTTGCCTCTAAGCACCGCATTAAGTCAAGTAATGAACTGTACACCTAAGTGTGTAAAAGACAATGAGGGCGAATTAAAAGCAAAACAACTCATGCGAACCTTTGACATTCCTGCTGTACCTAAATTAAAGAACGGAAAAGTTATTGATTTATTAGGTATAAATAAAAATACACAAAAACGCCACAATCCTGTCTTTCTCATGGCAGGCGGGTTTGGTAAACGCTTACGCCCGCTCACGGATAACTGTCCCAAACCTATGTTAAAAGTAGGTGACAAGCCTATATTAGAAAATATTATTGAGCAGTTCATCATATCGGGGTTTTATAATTTTTACATATCAACTCACTATTTGAATGAACAGATCGAACAATATTTTGGTGATGGCTCTCGTTTTGGTATTAATATTCAATACATCAATGAGGAATTTCCTTTGGGTACAGCTGGTGCCATCGCTTTACTACCAAATGAAGTAAAAAATGAGCATCTCATAATGATGAATGGTGACTTGTTAACTCAGGTCAAATTTGACGATATGTTAGATTATCATATAAATGAAAGAGCTGATATAAGTGTGGCCGTACGTGATTATCAGATTCAAGTGCCCTTCGGAGTCATCAAGCATAGTCAAGGTTCAATTACAGAAATAAAAGAAAAACCAGTAGAAAGTTATTTTATTAATGCTGGAATCTATTGTATTTCACCCACTGTATTGCAATCAGTTAAATCTAATAAAGTATTAGATATGCCAACACTGATAGAACAGCAACTCACGAAAAAAAATCAAGTTTCAATGTTTCCAATTCATGAATACTGGCTAGATATAGGCCATTTAAATGATTTTGAGCGAGCTCAAACTGATATATTAAAACTCAATAAAATTGCATAGACATTAATAGACTCTAAAAACCAGAAAAAATCACTGGTACCCTATAGTTTGAAAATTAAAAAAAATCAAGGTCTCCTCCCCACGCGACTCGAAGATCGACATAGCCAAAGAGGATGCCCATTCTTTAATTGGGCTGATGAAACACTCCAATTCTTCGAAAAAGTAGAAGTGCTTCCCCCCCGATCAAAGCGCTAAGCGCGTCGGGGATGACGGTTTTTTGGTTGAGGATTGAGTAAATCTTATTTGTGGGCCAGTAGTAAGTCAAAGTAGCTTTCTATATTGTATTAAACAAAGATAATCTATTAATTTGAGTAAAGCTTTGCTGAGCAGCTTCTAATAGAAAACTTTGCAATGACAAACGACTAACCGCTTCTGCAAAATCAACATCTTGCAATTTACTAAGAACTTCCTGACTAACTAGGTCTATATCTTGATGAAGGTTATCGATATTATCTACAGTATTTAAACGACCACCAATTTCACTGCGGACTTCTGATACACTCACCTGTGAAAAATCTAAATTTAATAGGGTTGTCTCTAATAACTCGCTTAAGGAAGCACTGTCCTCGGGGTTATCATCCAAGTCTCTTAAACCTTCAATTAATCCTGAAACCGTATCAGTTAATGATTGCTTTTCTGAGCTAATCACAAAAAAACTGTCACCGGGTTCTGGCTCACCTGCAATTTTAAAGTTTGCACCATTAACAACAAGTTCAGTACCAGGACTATAAGCTACACCGTTTAATCCATTTATTGGTCTACTATCGGATTTAGTCAGCACACTATAATTGGGCCCAGGTGGTGATATAAAGCCATCAGGGTTAAATTGAATCACGATATCTTCAGGGTAGAATTCATCATAGGCCTCTTGGTCTGTCACAAAGCCATTACTAATAAAGCCTGTGCCAACATTTTTTTCATTATCACGGGTATAAAATGTTTTTTCAGCGCTATTAATATCCACAAATAACGCTTTACCCGTGTCATTGGTTTGCACTTTTGTACTATTACTGATTTCTAATTTGCGCTCGCCATCATCCCCGTTGTAAATTACCCCTCCGCCTGGGCGTTTTTCAAACGGTAAGGTTTCACCTTTGAAGCCTGAAAATATGTAGGTATTACTGGCATCTTTTGTATTCATTAGATCTTCAAGTGCAAATAAACGTTGTTCAATTTCAGATGCAATAGACCTGCGATCATCAAGGGTCATGGAGCCATTACCGGCATTCACGGTTAATTCCCGAATCCGCGCGATGTTTTCTGTCACCCCTTCGAGTATTGACTCTTCTAAATTGAGGCGATTTTTTGCCGCATCGACATTTTTTTGATATTGCTCACGCAAGCTTATATCTTGCTGTAATTGCAAAATACGAGTCGATGCTATTGGATCATCCGAAGGTGTTAATACTCGACGGCCAGTGGATATTTGTTGTTGGGTTTTTAATGTCCCTTCTTGATTATTCAAGATAGAACGTAACCCAGTATTAAATTGTTGCATGGTTGAGATACGCATAGAGACCTCGGTTTAATTCCAATAATATTGAGTGTTAAAAACCATCTATCTAAAAATGCCAATTAGGGTATCAAAGATATCCCTTGCTACGCTGATTACTTGGGCAGATGCGTTGTAACCTAATTCAAACTGAATAAGACGCGCGGCTTCTTCGTCTAAGTTGACACCACTGACTGCATTCACACTGTCTTGGGTGTTTTGTAATAGTACCTTTGAACTATCGGTATTAATTTGAGCGCGAGCGGTTATGGAGCCCACCTCTTCGACCATTCGACCATAAGCCTCACTAAGGGTCATATCCCCTTCGACAATTTCTTTATTTTGAATGCCACCTAAAAATGCGCCGTTTCGGTTATCGGTTACCGCGTCTTGGTTAAAATCAACGTAGAACTGATCACCTTCTTCTGGAATCCCCTCCATAGTCAGGTCATATCCTAAATAAACCGGTACTTGTTCAGGTTCAGCTTCAAATAAATTACTAAAAGGAGGCTCCGACTTAATAGTAACCCCTTCGTCTAACACCACTTTAACTTGCCCGCCCATGGTCAGTTTTGCGCTGCCGTTTGTACCATATGGGCTGATATCTAAGCGGGTTTGAAATGAAATATTGCCCTTCTCACTGATATCCACATCCACGTCACCATTAAAAAAATACGGTGTGCTTGTGATTGCTGATTTAATGCCTGCGATTAAATCCGTGCCGGTTGCATAGTTTTCTGTCAGTTCAATATTAAACTTACCTTGACCAGGTACATCAAATTCAAACGTGTAAGGCCCACCCTGAGTAAAGTCATAACCCTCATACGGTGATAACGGTTTTGCCAGTGACGCACCAGTTGGAGTAATAAACGTATCAACCCCGTTTGATACTGCCATGCTATCACCATGATCTCCCTGAAATTCAAGCTGCAGGTCTTCACCGTTTATAGCCGTAATCGTCACGCGGGCTCCATCACTCACTGCTACAATGCCCATTTCTTGGAAATCAAAATTTGCATTGATACGATCAGCAATAAAATTAGCATTGATTGGATTGGGGACGTCTGCTGGATAATCCAACTCATATTTGACTTGGGCAACCGGCAATGTATCTGTCAGCTTTACACCGTTTAAAAAAACATCTTGCTGCATGAATCCAGTTGGATCATCTGTAAAATTGGTGAGCTGCAAAGTGGTACGGGCAGAGGCTGATATGCCTTGTTGATCATTTAATATTTGTGCAATTTCATTGGCAGGTGTTTGTGCCGGTATCGTTAAAACACCACGGCTTTTTGTGCCACCGGTAATGGCATCAGGGTCACTAATATTTAACCGAGCAGGAAAAAATCCGTTGCCCGGTGTTTTAAGTGCCGCGGTATAATCTTGATAAAATGCATTAGCTGGAATATAGCCACCTAAACTGGTAACTGCGGTTTTACTTTCATCTTTAGGTAATAAATTATTGACCACACCAGGCACATATTTTTGGTTCATAATGGGTGGAAATAAGGGCAAAGGGTTTGCCGGATCTGAATTATCGAGCACATCATATGTGGTAGCACTGGTGAACTTAATAATGAGCGGTGGCGTTAATTCACCCGGTACAGAAAAGCTCTCGGTACTGGCATCATAAACCACACCAGAACTTATCACCGCTTCGCCAATATTACCCACATCATAATCAGTCATCACAGCGGTAGCCAACGCAATTTCTTGAGGCAACTCAATATCCAGTTCAATGTCTGCAGCGCCGGTGCGCGTGGGTAGAATATAAAATTGATCCCCTTCTTTGTAGCTGCCCGCTTCAAAGGTTAAATCAAACCCTTCAATGTCAAAGCTTTCAGGGAACTCAGTACTTAACGCATTGGATAATATAATTTCGCCATTACTGACCCTTGTAACTTTAAAGGTGTAATTATTTGGGCCTGTAAATTCAACTTTGTATTCACTGTCGGTTAATAAATTAGGGTCTGTAATATAGGCCCCTAGTTTTCTATCATCAGGCTGTGCATTATTTGCATTACCCACGATTCGACTTTGTGCGACTTTAGGGTCATTAATATCTTCAAAATACAATCCACCGGCTTGGCCATTAATATCAATGCCTAAGGCGTGCTGTTCATTGATATTAAATTGCAGTGCAATGGCTACGCGCCCAAGCTGATTGGTCACAGGGTCTAAAACTGAATTCCGATATTCGAGTATGCCTCCAATTTGTCCACCTTGAATTTCACGGGTGATATCTTGAATCACATCATCACGTTTAAAAATAATGGAATCCCGTGTTGGATCATCAGCCCCTGATTGAGTGGTCACCGTATTAAAATCTTTACCCAGCACCAAGGGTTGGCCATTACCTATAAACACATTCACAGCATCATTGTCTTGACTAACAACGGTCACACTGACTAGTTCAGATAATTCTTTAATAGCCAAGTCACGCTTGTCTAATAAATCGTTTGGATAATTGCCATTTGCACTGGCCGTGGCAAATTGTATTTGTACATTAAGCTCCGCAATGGATTCACCTAATGTACTAATTTGTGTGGTAATGGCACCAAGCTGACCGTTTAGAATTTCATTACTGTCATTTAAACGATCATTAATCGAGTGAAAACGATCCACCAAACCTTGTGACTCACTAATTAAAACTTGGCGTGCTGGTAATGAACTCGGGTCATCGATGGCCGCTTGAAAGGCACCAAACATATTTTCAATGCCTGGCTGCACCCCTGTACCTGGGTCAGCTAATAAACTATCAATTTGCGCTGCATTGGTTGAAAGGGTTTCAAAAAAATTAAAGGTGGAGGTATCCTTTTGTAGCTGGCCAACTAAAAACTCATCAAATATTCGACGCACATCTTGAACCATTGAACCACTACCAACCCAAACCCCTCCTTGGAATTGAGGATTCTGATTGGTTATGGTCACATCTTGGCGGCTATAACCTTCGGTATCCACGTTCGCAATATTATGACCTGTAACCGTCAATGCCGTTTGATGAACCCGTAAACCGGATATGCCTATATTGAGTAAGTTAGACATAACTAACCTCGATCAGCACGATCAATGGCTTGCGCGAGCATATCGCCACTGGCTATGCGTTGGATTTTTTGTGCGTAATTAGGGTCCGTTGCATAGCCCCCATTTTGTAAACCCTCGCTGTAACCTTTTATACTTTGACCATTTGCTATTGCTGCTTGATAGCGTTCACTGTCTTGAACAAATTTTGCGTAATCGGTCAGGCTATGTTCATAGGAATCGTAAACACGAAATGGGGCGATCTCTTTTTTAGCGATGCCTTCGCGATATTCAAGAGTGGATACTTTGGCAACATCCCCGTCCCAACGCTTATCTGCTTTAATACCAAATAAGTTATGACTATTTTTACCATCCCCTTGATGAATAATGTGTTTTCCCCAACCGGTTTCCAACGCGGCTTGCGCCACAATGGCTTTAGGATCAACCCCCATAACCTCACCCACTTGTTGTGCCACTGGCCATAAAATTTCCACAAATTCTTGTGGGGTTTCAAAAGCGGATTGCTTGGTGATTGGGCCTAGTTGCTCTGGTTTTTTATCTGCTTCTTGTGTAATGCTGTCTTTAACTTTTGTGGGGCCTGACGGCACAGAATTGAGTGGTGAAACTTTATGAGCCGTTTCATCTAACGATTTCACATTCGAAGACGTTTCTGGTAATTCAAATGCTTTTTGAGTTTGTTTAAATTGTGGTAAATCCATGTCCGGTTTTAATGACGAAAATGGGTTAGGCCCAGTGTATTGTCTAAGAGGGATGTCTTGAGTCGGTTTTGTTTCGTTAGTATCTTTTACATGAAATTGATCTTTTAA
This sequence comes from Bermanella sp. WJH001, assembly GCF_030070105.1. Classification (NCBI taxonomy): domain Bacteria; kingdom Pseudomonadati; phylum Pseudomonadota; class Gammaproteobacteria; order Oceanospirillales; family Oceanospirillaceae; genus Bermanella; species Bermanella sp. WJH001. The sequence continues at coordinate 1,289,668 of NZ_JASJOO010000002.1, forward strand.
CTGACGATAAATGCTATCAGCTAGGCCAATGCCTTCCCCCTGACTCATAGACAGTGCCAATTGATCATCAAACATTTGACGATAAAATTTCGACTCATTGCTATTAAGTGGGTTGTCTTCTTCAAATACGGCATTAGCATCACGCATGCTTTTTAGCATCATACCCACAAACATTGACTCAAACTGATGGGCCACTTGCTTTAATGCTTCTGCCTCTTGATCTTCACCCATATTGCTAATGGCGTTTAGTGAAGCAAGGTCGTTGTAGTTGTATGTATTGCTTATATTATTCATCGCACCATCTTCAGCTTTATTGTCGATATAGATAAGACAAAGCAAGGCTTAGGCCAAAACCATAAGACATTGTTTTTATTGAATATTTATAAGCATTGAAGTGTGTTGTGCGGCAATATTTGCCGATAGCGGCAAACTATTTTTGTTGGGCGATATCAGAATACAAGCGGATACGTTTACCTGTATTTTTGTATTTAATAATTTCTTCGGTTTTTTCTTGTTTAGTTTCCTGCATGGATTGCAGCATCTGCTGACTTTTTAATTGAATTTCTTTGAGCAAGGTTAAATCGGCTTGCTCAATTTGCGCCATAAAATGTTCAAATAAATACTCTAGCTTTTTTTGACGGGCATTTAACTTATGCTCAAGCGTAGCCAGACTGCCCTGTTGAGCAAGCTTTTGAATATCGGCTTCGATTGCCAATAAGTCGTCTATGGCGTGTTGTTTATTTTTGGGATTTACCATGAGCCATCCTTACTCTTAATGTCAAAGCGGCTATATCACTATTAACTCAGCATTAAGAGCACCCGCCTGCTTAAGAGCTTCAAGTATCGCCATTAAGTCACCAGGGGCCGCGCCCACTTCATTCACGGCTTTGACTATTTCATCTAACGACACGCCAGGGGCAAACACAAACATAGGATTGCCTTCTTGATCTGCGTTGATTTCGGTTTGTGGCGCCACAACGGTTTCACCATTTGCCAACGCCCCTGGCTGATTCACTTGAATATTTTCTTTTACCGTTACGGTCAAACTGCCATGAGTCACCGCTACCGGCTCTATACGAACATGTTTGCCAATGACGATGGTGCCGGTGCGACTATTAATAATGACTTTGGCTGTTGCTTCACCTGGTGTCACATCTAGGTTTTCAATCATGGACAAAAACGACACACGCTGGCTTGGATCACGCGGAGCACTAACTCGCACCGAGGTGGCATCCACTGCGTAAGCTGTTTCTGGCCCAAGTAATGAATTAATACGATCTGATAAACGTTTAGCCGTTGTAAAATCTGGCGCATTTAAATTAAGCACTAGACTGTCCCCACGGGAAAAGCCATTGGCCACTGCGCGCTCCACTGTCGCGCCATTTGGAATGCGTCCAACACTTGGGACATTAACCGTAATACTGGAGCCATCGGCGCCATCTACACCAAAGCCACCCACCACAAGGTTGCCTTGAGCCACGGCATAAATTTGGCCATCAGCACCACGCAAAGGTGCAAATAATAAGGTGCCACCGCGTAAACTTTTGGCATTACCAATGCTGGATACCGTCACATCTATGGTTTGACCGGGTTTTGCAAAAGGCGGCAAACTTGCGGTTAATGAAACCGCTGCAATATTTTTAAGTTTTGGGTCGGTACCTGGGGGAATTGAAATGCCAAATTCATTCATCATGTTAATAAAGGTTTGATTGGTGAACGGCGCTTTATCCCCTGTGCCATCCAAGCCCACCACCAAACCATAACCCACCATTTGGTTAGAGCGCACACCTTCAACAGAGGTTAAATCCTTAATTCGCTGAGCATATGCTGGCATTGTGAGTAACGCCGCAAGCAATAGACTTATCACACCATTGATACTGATTTTCATAACAACCTCTATTTCTATGAGTGACAAAACTCAGCCACAACCCAATATACCTGCAATTTACTCGCCGCATTAGATTCAAGTGTTATCAAAACACTAACAACTATAGCGGCCACCATGGGCTAGCAAAAAACCGTGATAACCAACCTTGTTTACTTGCGTTAGCTACCGCACCGGTACCACCATAACTAATGCGAGCATCCGCCAGTTTATTAGACATTACGGTATTATCAGGGCCTATATCTTGAGGGCGAACCAAGCCTCTTACACGAATGAATTCATCCCCTTCATTTAAACTCAACCATTTTTCACCCCGCACCTCTAATACACCATTGGGTAAAATATCGCTGATTGTGACGGTAATTTGCCCTTGCAAACTGTTGCTTTGATCCGCATCCCCTGAACCTGAAAACGATCTTTCAGAGGTGGCTGAAGCAGACAAAATAGACGGTGTGCGATTAAAAAGTGCCACATCACCTAAACCTAACTCACTGTCTTTTTGTAACGTTGAGCTATTGGATTTAGAGGCTTGAGTTTGTTCTTGCAGCATAATAGTAATGACGTCACCAATGCGTTTTGCGCGCTGATCACTATAAAGTGAAAGCGAGTAATTCGCTTGATATAACGAGCCTCCCGTTGATGGTGGCGGCGTTAATGATTGCGCTGGCACAGGTGAAAAACGCGGATCATCGGGTTTCTCTTCCACCGGTAAAACTGTGCTGCATCCTGTTAGCACCATGGCGATCAAGCTGATTTTTAACGGTTTCATGGTGTACCTCTTTTGTTTATATCTCGTCTGTATGCAGCCTCTTACAATGGTATTGAGACAGATACAGTGTTTGTTTATATGTGGTGATACACACCACATATCATTGTTCTCTTTGTCGCTTGCAAGCAGCCTTCTAAACTTGTATTAAATTTTTTTACCAGCCGCTAAAAGCTGTTTGCAAACGACAATTACAACCAAAAAATTACGTATTTTGAGCTAGATATTGCAGCATTTGATCGGCACTGCTGACCACTTTTGAATTCATTTCATAGGCACGTTGTACCGTGATCATTTGCACCAACTCCTCAACCACTTTTACGTTTGAGTTTTCTAAAAACCCTTGTTCAATGGAGCCAAACCCTTCTTCGCTGGCCACACCTACTTGCGGAGCACCACTGGATGCGGTTTCTAAAAATAAATTTCCGCCCATGGCTTGTAAGCCAACAGGGTTGATGAAATCCACTACGTCTATCTGGCCAATTTCTTGAGGGTCGGTTTCACCAAATTGCGTCACACTGACTATACCGTCTCGGCTTATGGTTAACGTATTCGTTTGATCAGGAATCGTGATATTGGGTTCAAGCAAGTAACCCACGGCATTGACAATCTGACCTTCTGCATCCATATGGAATGTACCGTCTCGGGTATATCCAATGGTGCCATCTGGCATGGCGATTTGAAAAAAACCACGGCCATTGATCGCAAGGTCTAACGGCTGCGAGGTTTCTTGCAAACTGCCTGTGGTATGAATTTTTTGTGTACCTGCAACTTTTACCCCAGTACCCAGTTGCAAACCAGAAGGCAGACGCGAGTCCTGACTGGATAGCGCACCAGGCTGGCGTTGAATTTGATAAATCAAATCCTCAAACACAGCGCGGTCTTTTTTGAAGCCGGTTGTTGAAACGTTGGCAAGGTTATTTGAAATGGTCGTCAAATTATAATCTTGCGCATTTAAACCGGTTTTACTAACCCATAATGCCGAGTGCATAATTGCTCTCCTTGGTGCGATCTAGCACCGATTAATTTTTAATTATTGAATCTCTAAAATTTGTTGTGTTACTTGTGCATTTTCATCTGCGGTTTTCATCATCTTCACTTGTAATTCGTATTGACGGTGCAGCGACATAATTTGGGTTAACGATTGCACCGCGTTCACATTACTATGCTCTAAATGACCGGACTCAACTTGTACGGTGGCATCAAGCGGTTGTACATCACCCGGTTGTTGCCCACGCATACGAAATAAACCGTCTTCACCTTTTTCCATTTCACTTTGATCAGGTAACACTAATTTCAAACGTTCAATATCGGCAATAACGGATGGCTCATCCCCAAGTGCTTGAACAGATATGGTGCCATCAGATGCGATTTCTAATTTTTCATATGGTGGGATAACCAAAGGCCCCGCGTTTCCAATTAACTGCAAACCTTCGCCGTTAATTAATCGACCAAATTGATCCACGCGTAAATCACCACGGCGGGTATAGGCTTCTTCACCGTTAGCGTCTTGCACAGCGATCCAACCTTGATTATCAATGGCGATATCTAAATCCCGACCGGTATGAACTAATGTGCCCGGATTAAAATCACTGGCTGGGCGTTCTTCCATGGCATACGCACGGGTTGGATAATAATCACCAAAGACTGGCATTGAGCGGGCGTGTTCAAAGTCACGACGAAAACCTGTGGTACTCACATTGGCTAAGTTATTCGCCTCTGCGGTTTGGCCTAATGTGTTTTGTTTAGCACCGGACATGGCAATGTATAATGCACGATCCATACAACCTCCTAATTCATAACGCTTGGCTTAATACTCATTAAAAAGCGGCAAACGATTTATCTAATTAGGGAATTGCAAAGGGGGTGCCAAGTTCGGTTTAGAGGTTAGACGTTAGACGTTAGACGTTAGATGTTAGATGTTAGATGTTAGATGTTAGATGTTAGATGTTAGATGTTAGATGTTAGATGTTAGATGTTAGATGTTAGATGTTAGATGTTAGATGTTAGAAGTTAGATGTTAGATGTTAGATGTTAGATGTTAGATGTTAGATGTTAGATGTTAGATGTTAGATGGGAGATGGTATTCATTTCTTTAAAAAAACATTTTATAGTTAGGCACGTAGTGACTCACTAAAAGCGGCAATATCTCGCCAATATTGCCGTTCAGTCCATTCATTAAAAACGGTGGGTTACGATCTCGCTGCGCTTAATCTAACCCACCCTACTTTTTTGTTTTCGCATTTTTTGGATTCCGCCTCACTTGTTCCTCGTGTGTGGAATGACGAGGATTGAATATTCATATGGAGTAGGCTGCGAATACATTAGTACGCACGCTTCCCACCTCTCATCTTTCATCTTTCATTCCCCATCTCACATCCCTTGCGTGCGACGCCCGACCTCAGACACTTCACTCATTAAAGCTGAATAATCGTTTGAGTTACGGTATCCGAGGTTTCAATGGTTTTGGCACTGGCTTGGAAATTCCGCTGCGCAATGATTAAACCCACCAGCTCTTCCGATAAATCCACGTTCGAATCCTCAAGCGCAGATGATCGTAAATTACCAAACGTACCGGTTCGAGGTGAGCCCACCGTTGGGCCGCCTGATTCAAATGATTCACCCCATGCGGTATCACCAAGAGGGATCAAACCTTCTGGGTTTTTAAACGTGGCTAATGCAACTTGTCCTAATACTTGTGCTTGGCCATTGGTGAATCGTGCAAACATAAACCCATCCGCATCAATTTCTAAACCGGTTAGTCGACCTGTTGTGTAACCATTTTGGCTCACCTCGGCCACACTAAACGGGCTACCAAATTGGGTGGAGCCGTCCAGTTCAATTTTGAAATTTGAATTGGTTGCAGGTTCAGTGAGTGGCAAACCACCTTCTAACACGTTTAGGGATTTTAATGCCCCTGTTGGCGACCCTTCTGCGTTTAATGGATCCCAGTTAGTCACAAATAAATCACCGGTGGCTGATTCATCTAAGGTGCCATCTGGATTAAAAAATAATTCATAACGCAATTGTGTGGGCTCTAAATTTTCAGGGAAAGGCAACGTGGCATCTGGGTCACCAATGTCTTGCCCATCAATTTGTACATACATGGCCCACAGGTTTTCTTCATTAGGACGGGTTGGGTCAACCGGTTCTTTCACAAAGTATTGGGTCATGATGTGGTTATTACCCAAGCTATCATAAATGGTGGTACTGGTAGCATGGTTGTAGGTGTCTTGATTATCTGGATCAAAACTATTTAATACATAATCTTCAAATTCATCCGGGGTAAGTGCGCCAAACACACCAGAAATGGCCGGTACAGGTTCTGATAAACTAAAGCCTTCGTTTAAGATAAATTCAATGGTGCCACCCACAGCTGCCGCCACATCCGCTGTTGCTGTCCCCCCTAGCACGACTGGGCCAGCATTAGCAGAGCCCCTGACCACCAAGCTGTCTGTCACGGTTGCGCTACTAATTTCAATTTTAATATCGCGACCAATACTATTGTTAATCACAAGATCACCACTGCTGTTTACCTCAGCCGTAAAGCCCGGCAAGGTGGTGGTTTGCAATAAATTAATTTCTTCAGCGATCTCTTCAAGACTGGTTGACGTCAGCTCTTGGCCATTTAAAAACAACGTCATGTTATTACCTGGGTTGTTATAACCACTTAACGGTAATGTGACGGTACTCGATGCTGAAGCGGTTACACCGGCTTGGCGATTGAAAATAGCGGCAATCTCGTTTGCCTCCATATTCGCTTCTGTTTCGATGTCTACTTCATTACCATCAGGGTCCGTTAAGGTCACACTTTGCGCTGGGTATTCGTTATTAACCCCTTCAATACCCAGTGTGAGTAAGCTGTTATCGTCTTCATTTACCTGTAATAAACCATACATCTCGGCCGCGCTGATATCGTCTCCTGAGGCGATGATTTCACTGATACTAATAATGGATGCTTCACCATCTTCTGTGGCCACAAATTGCAATTTGTATTCAGGTGGCACCACTCTTGGTTCGATCTCCATGGCCTCTGCGCGCACCCCTATGTATGCATCGGCATCAAGAGAACTGATTTGACGGTTAATCGAGGCCGCTAATTGTTGAACCGAACGGAACTCTTCATCCAAGGTGATAGTGGTGGTACCCGAACGCCCTTCTAAATCCGGTGCAGGGACCGTTAAGTTAATACGGAAACTATTACTTTTATCAATGGTGTCCGTACCCGCAGCCACAAACATGTCTGCCGGAATGTTAAAGCCAAGGGCGTCAATAGAAGCTTGTGCATTAGCTGCGCCGAATGCGCCTGTTAAGTTATTACTGGGTGTAATGGCAATGCCATAACCCGAACCCACATCGGTATTGGTAAACACTAACTGGCCACCCACCGATGACACTGTCACTCGCCCTTGTAGGCCATTTGCACCGGTCCAGTCGTTGACACGATCCTGAATTTCCGCGGCTAAATCATCCAGTGATGCATAGGTATTAGGGGTCACAATAATGTCATAGGCATTGGAGTTATCCGCAGCAGTTGGGCCGGTTACTTGTAAACGAAATTCGTTATTTGCCAATACATCCGGCGCCCCCGTATTCGATCGACCAACACCTGGTGCAAATCCAAGAGTTGATAAGTCGTAGGTATTATTACTCACAGGCACTAACGTGATGGTGGCACCATTACCTTGACCAGCGGCAGTGGTTAACGTTAATGGAACGGTACCTGAAACCGTAAATTCAGGGCCTACTTGCTCATTAATTTCCGCTCGTATCTCGTCAATAGTCACGGCAGTAATTAAAGCAGCGGTAGAACCACCGCCTGTTAAAGTCGTATTATCAATCGTGATGGTGGTTGGCGTGGTGGTACCGTTTGAATCGGTTACTTCTACATCAAAGACAATCGATTGCGCGCCGCTGAAGTCACCAACAATAGACGCACCAGGGGTCACGGTGGATGTGAGTACACCCGGGCCACCTAATACGGTTGTGGTCATGGCAAGTGGCGGTGTTGCCACGGTACGTGTGGTGGTTGAGGTACCAGGGATACTTCTAAAATCCGCCACAATAGGGTTAGAGCCTACAAATAAGTTACTGCCCGCCACACCGGCACTGTATGACACACCGGCTGCCAATGGGCTACCCATTAGCGCATCCCAGTCGGCGCTGCTGGCGGTAATCGCAAAGCCGGTGCCGATTGTTGAATCATAACCTGAACGTTGAATGGCAATCGGCAAAGGTCCCACTAACGGATTTGGAATGGGATCAGGGGAGGTCACGACTTCAAATTCATTAGGACCAAATGCCGTGTCTAATTGGCTTTGAATATCCGCAACCAAATTATTAATAAAGACGGTTTGAGAGGTACTCGGTGCCACCGCACCCACAGCCGGTGCCGTACCGCCAATGGTAATGGTTTGCGCACCTGTGCCGTCTTGTGGGTCAATGGTTAAGGTTGCCACTTCGGCTGCGGTTGGGTAACCGGTTGTATTAAAAAAACCTGCAGTATTGGCAACTAAGTCCGCATCGGTTGCACCATCAAATGTAAATGTGGAAGCAGTACCGGCTGTGGTTGGCTGAGCAATGGTGTCATGAATGGACGCCGTGTTTTCAGCGATGCCCGAGTCAGGTGTGGCAATGGCCAAACCTGACGACGTCATACGTGAGCCTAATTCTTGTTTAACCAGCTCGGACGCATCTAAATTTAAAATTGAAGACACACGTGAGGTTAACGCAGGGGGTTGGTTACCAATACGAATTTGAATATCCCCCAGCACCCCATTTACCACGCCATCCCCATTTGCCTCATAACCTTGTAAACGGGCACTGTTATTGGCAACCACATAACCGTCTTTATCTAAACCAAAAATGCCAGCACGGGTATAAGATTCAGTACCATTATTATTAAGAATAAAAAAGCCGTTGCCATCTATGGCCATATCTAATGCGTTTTCAGTACCACTGATATTACCTTGGCTAAATTCTTGGCGAACATTATCAACCAGTACACCACTGCCCACGGGTTTAGAACCTGTGCCTAAAATAGTTGTGGTGTAAACATCAGCAAATTCAGCTCGGGATTCTTTAAACCCCACAGTACTGGCATTCGCCACGTTATTACCGGTCACTTCTAAATCAATGGAAGCTGCTCTAATACCACTTAGGCCTATATTAAATGCCATGATTGACTCCTTCGCTCAAACTGACGAGCTGCGTAATTAATTTAAAATTTGTTTAACTTCTGACATTGGGGCTTTGGTGCCCCCAGCTAAATTCAATGTAATTTGATTATTGGCCCCAAGGGTGACGCTATCGACTTTGCCACTCATGGCCGTATCAACACCTTCACTTTTGCCATCAATGGAGGCGGTGATTTCAAATTTGTATTCGCCAACCGGATAAGGCACAGGAATCGGTTTACCTTCGTCATCTAAAACTTGATTACCTTCTTCATCGACAAAATATTCTTTGCGGTTTAATAAGGAGCGATCTAGCTCAACTATCTCACCATCCATTTCCAAATTCGCACCATCCCAACGCAAGGACATAGGTCCTTTGTCGTGATAACCCAGGCTGATGGTTTCTAGTGTTTGACCACTTTTGTTTTTAATTTGTAAGGAAACATTTGAAGTTGTGGCCGGAATATCACTGTAACTCGCAATGAGATCACCACTTTGTAAAAATCCGTATTCATTACTAGGCACCACCACAGATTGCCCAACCAATGAAGACGCTTGCAATGCTTGGCTTGATCGTAATTCAGATGCCATGTCGTCAACGGTATTGTTTAAATTATCAATCCCCTCAACCGAACTAAATTGTGCAAGTTGCGCAACAAATTCCGTGTTATCTTGTGGCTCAAGGGGGTTTTGATTATTCATTTGTGCCACCAGCAATTTTAAAAAGTCGTTCTTGCCTAACTCATTAGACTTTTCAACTTCCTTTTCGCTTTGCGCATACTGGTCAAGCACAGTTTGCGACGAACCCACACCTGTTACATCAGCCATGATTTATGCTCCTGATGAGTTTTAAATTTTGTCTAACTCGTTTCTCGCGTGTGGAATAACAAAGGCCTTTTTCATAAATCGAACACCTGAAAATTCCACTTTTACCTTGTTATTTCCGTGTTGGCGGAAATGCATTTTCAATTCTTTTGCGTCTGACGTTTGACACCCCACCTCAGACATCCATCTCAAACTTACTGCCCAAGCGTTAAGGTACGCTGCAACATTTGTTTGGCCGTTTTCATCATTTCGACATTCATTTGATAACTACGCGATGACGACATCATGTCTGTCATTTCTTCAACCACATTCACATTGGGGTACATCACATAACCTTCTTCATCAGCCATTGGATGGTGAGGTTGATAACGTTTTTTAAGAGGCGCATCACTTTCAATAATGCCTTTTACTTCAACGCCATCACCAATTTGTGAACGAATATCTAATTTTTGACTCAAGCCTTTCACGTTGTCCCATTGCTTATCTAACACGCTAAACCAAGGCTTACGGGCTTTATACGTTTCATCAATACTTGAACTGACCGTTTCGGCGTTGGCGATATTAGAAGCCGTGGTATTTAAGCGCACCGACTGTGCGTTCATGCCGGTGCCTGCGATATTAAAAACATTGGTTAATGACATTTTTTATTCTCCTACCTTAGGGTTGACTAAGGACGTTGTCTTATTCATTACTGGCCTTTGATGGCACCTTTTAGACCACTAAATTTACTATTCAAAAACTCAAATGAAGCGTTATAGCGCAGCGCATTTTCGGTATAAAAAGATTGCTCCATTTGGCTATCAACCGTATTGCCGTCAATGGCAGGCTGATAAGGATTGCGAAACATTAATTCGGTTTCGGTATGCACATTGCCTTCAAGATGATTCTGGTTGGTTTTATTCATACCAAGTGAGCGGCGACTTTCACCTTCTAGCACCGCATTAAAATCAATGTCGCGGGCTTTAAAATGCGGTGTATCGGCGTTGGCTAGGTTATTCGCAAGAATTTCTGCACGTGATGCGCGCAGCTGTAACGTTTGTGGATGAATACCTAACGAATTTTTAAAACCCAGTGCTGACATAAAAACCTCTAACTGTTTGGCTGTATTACTTTGTTTGCCTTTGCAGAGATATAGCAACGCCTATGCCAATGTAATTTTTCTATATAATTCAATAAGTTAAGATGTTTTATGGGTTTTAAAAAAGCGGCAATGTTTGCCGTTTAGGAAAAAAGCGGAAGTCATACAGGCACAAAAAATACAACATAAGCATGTAAGAAATAGAGACTTAAATAGTGTTAAACAAGGTGATTTGGCCCTGTAGGGCGAGTACGTCTTACTGGCAAATGAGTGTTGTCAGGTAATGCCTGACCTACATGGCAGGCTTGAGTGACGCTAGCTCTACTTAGTTTTTCAAATAAAACGGATTCACCCGCAGGTGCGGGTTCCTACAAACACCCCAGCCAGTGAAAAAAGGTACGAATCGCACCCGCAAATGATAAAAGCGACAAACAAGAAAAGATAACAACAGCTAAAAGAATCGCTGATTTGAGTAACGCTAAATCTACTTAGTTGCTTGAATTAAACGGGTTCACCCGCAGGTGCGGGTTCCTACAAAAAAACCTGCCAGTGAAAAAAGGTACGAATCGCACCCGTGAGTGATAAAAGAGGCAAACAAGAAAAGATAACAACAGCTAAAAGAGTCGCTGGCTTGAGTGACGCTAGCTCTACTTAGTTGCTTGAATTAAACGGATTCACCCGCAGGTGCGGGTTCTTACAAACACGCCTGCCAGTAAAAAAAATGTACGAACTATCACCCGCCAGTTAAAAAATGTACGAACTCGCACCCGCGAGTGATAAAAGAGACAAACAAGAAAAGATAACAACAGCTAAAATAGTCGCTGGTTTAAGTGACGGTAAATCTACTTAGTTGCTTGAATTAAACGGGTTCACCCGCAGGTGCGGGTTCTTACAAACACGCCTGCCAGTGAAAAAAGGTACGAACTTACACCCGCCAGTGACAAAAGGAATTCACAAAAACGGGCTAAAAAGCATAAGCCGATTAACCTTTTTTACGATAAATAATACCTGGACTGCACTGCACCATTTCGTAATGGTCGGGCAATCCACTTAAGGCTTCACTGGCTCCAAGCAACAAATAACCACCCGGTTTTAATGTGCCGTGTATGCGCGTAAGAATGTCTTTTTTCACATCCGCTGAAAAATAAATCAAAACATTACGGCAAAATACAATATCAAATTTACCCAGCATCGAATAAGAATGCAGCAAGTTCAGCATACGATACTGTACTCTGGCTGCTACATTAGCGTTTACCTTCCAACTGTCTTCGTGCTTTGAAAAATATCGCGTCAACAAGTCTTCTGGCATACCACGCCCAAGCGCAAGCTGATCATACACACCGGATTTGGCGCGCTCTAAGGCGCTGGTAGAAATATCCGTTGCCACTATTTTTTCAGAGGTCAATTTACCCGGATTTGAGCGTTTAAATTCTTCTATGATCATACTAATTGAGTAAGGCTCTTGCCCGGTAGAAGAAGCTGCACACCATAAGTCGAGGCTTTTTTGCTTGGCGCATATTTCTGGCAGTAATCGATTTTCTAAAATCTTAAACGGGTGAGAATCACGAAACCAAAGCGTTTCATTGGTGGTCATGGCATCCACCACTTTCTCTCGTAAACGAGAGTCCACCTCAATTTTTTTCACCAATTCAGACAGAGCGGTCAGTTCAAGCTCGCTCATGATCGATCGTAAACGACTTGCAACCAGATACTCTTTATTATCACCGAGTAAAATGCCGCATACACGCTCTAGATAGTCTCTAAATAAGGCAAAATCCGGTTTGGTTATTTCCATACTATTCTTTCACCCTAGATGCTTTTACTCTCTCAGACACTTTTGAGGCAAGAACATCTGGGTTAAATTTCGCAATAAAATCATCCGCCCCGACCTTCTTCACCATGCTCTGGTTAAACACACCACTTAAAGACGTATGCAAAATAATATGCAGTTTATTCATATTCGGGTCATTACGAACAGCTGTTGTCAGTGTGTAGCCATCCATCTCGGGCATTTCAATATCTGAAATCATCATTGCATAATGCTCAGAAGGATTAACACCGGATTCCACCATTTCGCGTAGATGCACCAATGCTTGATGACCATCATTCATGGCCGTTACTTCAACGCCAAGTGCTTCTAAACATTTAGTAACTTGTTTACGCGCAATTTTAGAATCATCCGCAATCAGCACCTTAGGTGCTTCTTGGCTTTCGTCCGAACGGGAGCTGGCCAGAATATCTTCACTGATGGTTTCCTCCATAGGAGAGACTTCAGATAGGATTTTCTCAACATCGATAATTTCGACCAAACGTCCTTCCACTTCAGTGACCGCGGTTAAGTAATGTTCGCGACCTGTGCCCTTTGGTGGTGGATGAATCTCTTCCCAGTTCATATTCACAATGCGCTCAACCCCAGAGACCAGAAAGCCCTGAGTAGCGGTATTGTATTCGGTAATAATCACGAAGCATTGCTTAGGATCGCCCACCGAAACATTACCAGTGGCCAGCCCCATATCCATTATGGGAATGGTTCCAGAGCGAATATGTGCAACGCCAATCACGACACGATGACTTTTTGGCAAAATCGTTAATGACGGGCACTGCAATACCTCTTTCACTTTAAACACGTTAATGCCGTAAATTTGCGGTCCGTTTAAGCGAAAAAGTAAAAGTTCAAGGCGGTTTTCCCCTACTAGTTGGGTCCTTTGGTCGACGGAATCAAGTACCCCGGCCATAAACAAACTCCATATGAAACAGCCCCATGCTGGCTGTTTAATCTCGTTTTTGGCGGCATGCCCTTTGCAGCATTCCCCATATATGTGAATGGCGTTAGTAAACTGCCACTCCAGCTTCAAATCTTAAGTATTAAGCTGCTTACATTTGAGAATAGGACAAATTTTGGTGATAGACAGAGTTTTTATTTTATTGGTCTTGTTATGCCTACCTTTAAGTGGGTTAAGCAGCCCATGGTATGAACAACTTGAAGGCAGCCTTAAGCAGGCCCTTTCCAGTCAACTTGTGCAAATGGCGCAAAAAATGGGGATATCTGACTACCGTTATAGTATTGATCTGAACTACCTAGATAGTCGGCTTAACCTAACCCCCTGCCAAATTCCGTTGAATATCGAAACCCCGCAACCCTTAGAATTAGGCCGCAGCCATATAAAAGTCGCCTGCCAAGACACCACTCCGTGGGCTTTAAATGTTCCAACAGACGTCAATTTATTCACACCTGTGGTGGTATTAAATCAACCTATATCTAAAGACCAAGTGATTACTGAGGACCAATTAAACCTACAACGGCAAAATCTGGCCGAATTAAGAAATGGTTATTATCTAAAAAAAGATCAGGTTATAGGCAAACAATCTAAGCGAGCACTCGCAGGCCAAACCGTGCTCAATAGTTACCTGATTAACCCCGCTTTGATGATACATAAAGGGGATAAAGTCATGATTATTGCTAGTAAAGGCTCAATGAGCGTAAAAATGCCAGGTGAGGCGCTCAGTGATGGCCGAGAAGGCCGACAAATACGAGTCCGTAACAGTCGATCAGAGCGTATTATTCGCGCAAAAGTAGTGGGGCCAGGTGAGGTTTTAGTCCATTTTTAAGTTTTTTTGAAAAAAAAAAATAAAAAAAAGCTAAAGCCTCGTTCAAGCCTGCCGTTATAGGTCTACGAGGAACTCTATTTGTTAGAAAGGTAAGCAAAAATGAACATCAATAAACTCACCACAGGTGTTGGCGGCGGTACCCAGTCGCGTAATACCGAAAAAACCGCATCAGCGGGCTCAGGAGCCCCCAAAGCCCCTGAAACCAAAGGCTCTGCCGATGCTGAAGTTAAAATCAGCCAGCAAAGTAAGTCAATTCAGCAAATAGAAGCTGAAGTGGCCAAAATGCCAGACATCGATGATGCCGCAGTGGAACGTATCAAAGGCGCGCTCGCTAACAACGAGTACAAAATTGATTATGAGCGTATCGCTGGGCAAATGATTAAATTCGATGGGCTCATGAAATAAAAAGGGATAGGTATGTCAGTGCCAGCACTTAGTGAATTGAACACGTTATTTAGCAACGAGCAATCCACTTTGAAACAGCTTCAAGCCATACTTGAGGCCGAATCATCGGCACTTCTTGATCGAGACATGCTCGCCATCGAAGGCACCGCCCAGCGTAAAGTGGTGGCCCTTAACGCTTACCAAAAGCAGGTAAACGCTCGCTTATCTTTCCTCCTTGAGCATGAATTTGAAGGCTCAGAGTCAGGTTTACTTGCCCTTATTTCCTCCTACCCATCCGACACCCAAATTGAGCTCAGCGCACAATGGCAAACCCTTAAACAAGGCTTTGAAGATGTGATTATTCAAAACGAGCGCAACGGTATCGTGATCTATCACAGCCAGCTTAGAAATCGTAACTTGTTGAATATCTTGCATGGCAGCAAAAATGAGCCAAACTTATATAACGGAAGCGGTGCGGCAAAAGGACAACGCCAGCGACAAAGTTTGGGTGAAGCCTAACCCCAATCATAAGGCGCCATTGCCATCAATACATTCAAGCAAGTAGACAATTGTCATGGAACAAGCTGAAGTACAACCAGAAAATTATCTGGAAAGCCCAGAAGAAATCTATCGTGCTATTCAGCGCCTTATTCGCTATGCGCCTAAACTCACGGGACGTTTTGAAGGCATCGATGAAGCGTTTTCAACTGCGATCACCAAAGTTGATTTAAAATCCAAAGCATTTGCATTTGATAAGCTGATCCCAGATAACGGCAATGACATTTTACAACGAGGTAAGCGCCTCGAATTAATCGCCGACTTTCGTGGCATTTTGGTGAAATTTTTTGTTGAGGGTGATTTAAAATACCGCCCACAAAATCAAGAATACATTGCAAAGTTTCCAAGTAAGCTGCTGTATCTACAACGTCGCAACGCTTACCGTGCCATGGTGCCACGTACCTACTCTGTGTATGCCGTCTTTCGCTCTAGCGAAGACAAACAAGTATTTAAAGGCCGTTTACAAGATATTTCAGGCTCTGGTTTTAAAGCCTATTTCAAAGGGGATATCTCACCTAATCTAAAAGCCATCACCAATTTTGATGAAAGCACCCTGCATGTTGGTGATGAATCCATGGATTGTGGTTTAGATGCCCGTCATGCTGTTTACAATGAAGAAAAAGATCTCACATTTTGTGGCTTCTCTTTTCAGCCATTAAGTGGGATGAAGCAGCGCTATGTGGAGCAGTTTGTAAATACCCTTCAATACGAAGAGCAGCGCAAACAACAAGCCGCTGAAGAGCGAAAAAAAGAGCAAGCAGAACAGAAAGAACAAAAAACAGATGAGCCCAGTTAGATTAAATTGAGCCGTGTGGCTAAGGCATCAAAACTGACATTTAAGTAATTTCATTTGGCCAATTAGATTTTAGCTGTTTTAGTCGATTTAAATCATCAATACGATCAACGTCCCAAAGCGGCCCCAAAATGGCCGCTTTTTTATTTGCAGCCCCTAACCGCTCAAACGTCACAGCCATCACATCATCCGTGCCCCAAGGAACGTTCTCAAACAGATCATCACATGCTTGTGTTGCTCCCACTAATACATAACCGCCATCTTCAGCATTTATAAAAACATGGGCTTCATGATTTAATTCGTTTAATGCTTGCTTGTAATATTCAACGGTTAACACTGGGCAATCACTTCCTACAATGATGACTTTTTTAGCCAACTTTAATCCCCAGCGAATAGTATTGGCCATGCGCTCACCAAGGTCACTCCCCTGCTGCACAAGCAATGGCGTTGTTTTAGCAATGGCCTCAATTTGAGAATCGGCTCCAAGCTGATCTATCGATAATACCGACATCCCACCTAACTTATCCGTTACCTGTTTAAGGTTATCATGTGTGTATTGTAATAATTGACGATGCAGTTCAAGACAGGACTGATCTCCAATATCTGGAGATAGTCGGGTTTTCACTTTGCCTAAAATAGGTAACTTAGCAAACTGAATAATAATATGATCAAACATGGGGCTACTTTTAAATATAAAGGGATAAAATACTAATGGTATTTTTTGGCAAGTACTTCAGGGCTTTTACCTAGCCAAAAATACAATCTAAGTTGCCACATTAATAACACGGTTTTGATGACACCATATTTTTGCCAGCGTCTAGCGGATGTTTTAACCACCTCTGTTAAGCATTTTGGTGGCGCATGTATTCTTGCTCGCTTAGAAAAATCCACATCTTCCATTAATGAGATATCCTTAAAACCATTTAATGATTCAAAAAAGCGTTTGCGTACAAAAATACATTGATCACCTGTGGCCACATTCGTTAGGCGCGAACGTGTATTAATAAACCACTCAATCACACGATAACTCAAACCTCTTGCATTCAACTGAACATTAAAACGACCCCATTGATGTAAGGTAGCTTGATCAATCATAGCGCGCAGCAAAGACGAATTAAAATGAGTATCAGCATGTAAAAACACCAGCCAAGTACCCTGCGCTTGCTGTGCACCTGCATTCATTTGTTTGGCGCGACCTTTTTCACTGTTAATAACGGTGAAATTTTTCGCCAATTTTTCATTGCAACCATCGGTACTGCCACCGTCAACAATAATGATATCGGTCACATAATCATTCAGTAATGTAAGACGTTGAGTGAGATCAGACACCTGATCCCCCTCATTAAAGATGGGCACAATAATAGAGACATTAAAACGGTTCATAAGTAATTAAGATAACGCTCCACCACATGAAGAGCCAGCACCGGCTGTACAGCCAAAACAATGGCCCGCCACGGCTATATCATTGCCTGCCAGATCGCTTTTTAATAAATCACTAACATGCTGAGCGTCGTGCTTTCCATTTTCAGTGGGCATGTTTAGCATTTGGTTAAAATCACAATCATATAAATTACCTTGGTAATCGACACTCACTGTGTTGCGACACATGACGGTATCAAGATTGTGCGGTTGATAATTATCGATCAGTAATTGCATATAGTCGTTAAATTGGCCTTTCGAAACCAGCATACTGCCAAAGCGAGAAATGGGCATATTGGTAATGGTGTATAACTGATTAAACTCAATATTCCAATCATCCCTTAAACGCTGTTTATAATCTTGCTGCAATGAAATTTGCGACGGTGGTAAAAATGGACCACCTGGGTTGTAAACCAAATCGAGTGTTAAACCTGAACCCTCTTTACCAAAACCCAATTCGTTTAAAATATGTAAGCCTTTAATACTGTTATCAAATACCCCTTTGCCTCGCTGTGCATCCACATTCTCTTGGGTATAACAAGGTAATGACGCTACCACGGTTACCTTTTGATCGGCTAAAAATTGAGCTAAGTCTTCGTAACCTGGCTCACATAAAATAGTGATATTGCAACGATCAATCACTTCACAGCCTAATTTGCGAGCTTCACTAACAAGATATCGAAAGTGTGGATTCATCTCAGGTGCGCCACCCGTTAAATCCAGTGTTTTCACATTACGCGCTTTAATCACATCCAAAACCAGATTAATAGTCGCCTCATCCATAAGCTCAGTACGACGAGGCCCCGCATTCACATGACAATGGGTGCAACTCAAATTGCATAAATAACCAAGATTGACCTGCAGAATATCCAAAGCTTGGCGCTTTATCGCCGGAAATTCACGAGCTATTAATAAGGGTTTTGTGTCCAGCATAGTCTCTACTCTCTCGCGTGACCTCTATGTGCCACTTTATATAGGTTTTACCTTAGTCTTGTGTGACTCAATGCACAAGAGCAAGTTCCCCATCTATGGGGTAGAATCATGAGCTAGAATCGGTTTGACGATAGATTTAAGCACATGACTTCATTGAGTTTTTTTTAAGTCACGGTAGAATACAACGCGATCTCCCCATAGTTTAATTGGATAAAACTGCCGCCTCCTAAGCGGCTGCTCCAGGTTCGATTCCTGGTGGGGAGACCACTCACTTATCTTGGGGCATGTCATGCAAATATACGTTCTCGTCGCTTGTGATCGTCTTGAAGAAAACCAAGAAAAAAACCTAAAGCAAAACCTACCCGATATTCTCGCCGCGCTGCAAACCTATGTTGATGAAAATGAAGTCGCAAAAGTCACGTTGATTAATGAGTGCGACAGTGATGATTGTGAAGATTGGCAACTGGGCATCTCACAAGTGGTTAAAAAAAATATTCAGCTAAAATATCCGGTTAACTTTTTTAACGATCTTGCAAAAAAATTCGCCTTAGATTGTGAGATAGGCTCCATCGAAGATAACCAGCGAGAACCTGTGAGTTATTTTGGTAAAGAAGAAGGTAAAGGTGACTCGTTTTTAATTGCCCAATACTTAGGGCTTTGAACAATATACTATCTTTTAGCGCGCATAGCATAAATATGAAAAGCCGCCACATATGACCACAACTTACCCATCGTAATCAGAATTAATGTGCCGTTTTAGTAGTTTGTATCCCCTCACTGATAAATGTAATCTTTCTTTTGTACTTGTCGGGCAGTGCCCGACCGACTTTGATTTATAATAATAAATTTGAATGAAATTACTCTTGATGGGGGGATATCAATACTTTACCTCGCGACATATTTCCTGCATAAGCTGCAATAGAGTGACTGGCGTATTCTAATTTTGGTTGAGATTGAATGGCAATTTCAAAATCTTGTGCCATTAATACCTGTGCTTGCTCCCCCATATTTTTAAGCTCTTCTACTTGGGTATCCTTCAAATAATGGGCCAGCCAAAAACCTTCAATTTTATGATTTTTAAAAATCACATGTTCAATACTTACTTTAGGCCCTTCGCCGGATAAGCCGCCATAAACAACCGCGGTGGATGCCTCAGGCATGGCATCTAAAATATCCGCTGTCGCTTGGCCTGCCACGGCATCTAACAACAAACTTGCGTGTAATTCAGTGCATAAAGAATGAAGTTTTTCTTGGTAGTCCTTGGCTGATGAATTTAATACATAAGGCATGCCTGCTTTTGTCATGGCTTTGGCTTGCCCACGTGAACGCACTATATTAATTACCGTTAAACCTTCTTGTTTGGCTAAAAAGCGAATCATATTTGATAACGCACTGGATGCCGCATTTTGAATAATTGTTTTGTGACCACCTTGTTTTGCTATATTTATTAATGCCAAAGCGGTCATTGGATTCACCATTAACATGGCCCCTTTTTCTAACGAAACACTTTCAGAAAATGGAATACATTGGTAAGGACTGGCAACCATATATTCAGCCCATGTTCCGTCACCTTCACCGGCAATACACGCCACATTACAACCCAATAATGACTGTGCGTCTTTATGGCTTCCGGCAGCAATGACTTCACCACAGCCTTCCATACCAGGAATAACAGGCAAATCTTTTTTAAAACCATAGTTGCCGGTCACAAACGCAAGATCAGAAGGATTAACAGGGGCTTTTAAAATACGAATGAGTACCTCATTTTCACCTAAACTTGGAATCTCTTTTTCAACATACTTAAATGAAAGCTGTTCAGAGTAGGTGTCAATTTGTAGAGCATGCATCTTGGTGGGTAACGTATTCATTGTCGCTCCTTTCTTTTTCTTTTTGTTTGGGACTTTTTATCAAAACTTTTGGCGATAAAAGCCAAGGTCTCAATGGATGTTGTATATGCTTTATCTAACGCTTTTAAAAACCATCCAATATCAGTATCTAAGTCGGTTGAAACTAAAAACTCATCATTCATAACCGCGTTAAATACACTATTGGCTACACTATCAGCCGTCACATCGGAATAACTCATGACGGTTTCGAGTGATTGTTTGATGGATCCATTTGGAATCATGCCATTGGAAAAAATTCCAGTTGGAAAAATATTAGGGGCCGCCACCGTCACGCCTACTTTATATAACCTTAATTCATGGCGCAGACTTTGGGATAAATTAACAATAGCAGCCTTAGTGGCAGCGTAATGAATAGAACCGGGAGTAGGTAAAATACCTGATAAAGAAGCGATATTAACAATGCGACCTGTTTTTTGTTTTTGAAACAACGGCACAAATTTATGGCAACACCTAAAGGTTCCCACAAGATTCACATCAATTACTTTAAGCCAGGTTGCCTCATCCACTTCGTTGATGGTGCCACCTGAATAAATCCCTGCGTTATTAATTAATACATCCAGTCCTTGCCAGCTAGCCATCACAGCGTCATACATGGTTTGAATATCGTCAGGCTGGCTAATATCGCACTTCACCCAATGTGCCTCCACGCCTTGGGCTGTTAATTCAAGAGTCGTTTTTTTAGCTTGTTGAACATCAATATCGGCGATGTATATGCGCCAACCTTGTTGCGCAAATTTAAGTGCCATGGCTTTGCCAAATCCGCTGGCACCACCTGTGATTAACACCCTATTTCCTTTGGGGATCAGTTTCATATCACTATCTCAAAGTTAGTTTAAAACCTGCGCCCGATTGTGTTATTGATTGAATAGAATTCAAGGGAATATTGGAAAGGCAGATAAAAACTAAGTCTTTTATATTAGACAAGAGGAATAATATTCTCTGACATTTTAACTCGTAGACTAAAAATTACTGTCAACAGAAAAAACACATAAAAAATCATTGAATGTGAACCAATATTGATTATTACAAAAATAAATAATGGCTTAGATTTTTCAGTAAAAGTTTCAGGTGAAATGCTGGCTCTATTACATTATATCTCATACTATGGCCCCTTATTTTACTCATCAAAACAATAAACCAAGGAAGGTTTTATGCTCCGCATATGCATTCTCATTTTTTTAGTATCCATGCATTTTAAATCTAATGCCGAATCTAGCGAATACATTCGTGATTATACTTATCACGCAAGTGAAACTGATTCAAAAATATTCGCCAGACAATCCGCAATCCAACAACTACAAGCCATGGTCATCCAAGAATATGGTGTTAGCATTAATGCAAGTATTGATAATAAGGAATTACTAATAAACGGTGAATATCAAAAAACATTTGAAGCAAATTATACTAGTAATTCATCAGCATTAACAAAAACGGAGATTATTGATGAATCGTGGAATGGTGAAGAGTTCTATATAAAAGCAAAAATTATAATCGACAAAGATGCCATAAAAAAAGAGCAACAGCTATCAGATATTTGCAATGTGAAAAGTGAATATATAAATTCATTAATAATTGATATCGATAACAAAAAAACTCAAGAAAAAATTGTAGAAATTGCAATGAATCATGACTTTGAAGGGCATTGTAACAAATGGCAATTTATAATTGCCGACAAATTTAGAGAAAAAGAAATAGAAAATGAAAAATATCAATTATTTCTTTTTAATAGCTTAAAGACAACTACTGATTATATAAAAGGTAGATTATTAATTTCTGCAATTAAATACAGAGCAAGTATAAAGCCATTATCAAAAGATGAATTCAATCATGTTATTGAATCGGTACAAAACCTAACTCATGAAGATATAAAATGGGTTATAAATACACTGATAGACATCACAATTAAACCCCTCGCCCATGATACACCTGATCACATTAAGTCTCGAAATGAAAAAAAACAGTGGGTCAGCGCTCTAGATTGGCAGCTGTCATGGCTATATTCACTTGCCCAAGATAATAAATTAGGAAAACCAGATAGCATGATGGTCTCCGATGTATTGGCCACAGCCCTAGAATTACTTGTAAATCGGGACGAAGCAACGTTCACAAGTTTTTATTATAACTACCATAATCATCTAGACGATAATGACAACATTAGACTATCAAAAAAAATAACTCGATATATTAAGCGCGATATAAATTCAAATTCACTAGAAATATTAGATATATACATAAAAGATATTCCTATAAATAAAAAATCCAACACTGAAATATTAAAATTACTAGCAAACATAGAATCAAAAGCAAAGACCGAACCACACCTCCATATAACACTAGATAAAATTATAAATTCTAACTCTATAAAAATTGGAAATATGCTGCATGATTCGAAAATACCAAATAACCAAAAATCACACTGGCGATCAAAGTACGACTTAAACTAATTAACAGAAGAACAAGAAATGAAATTAATATTTATTATACTTACCATATTACTAAGCTCTAATGCATTAAGTGAAACAATAGAATTCACTAGAGAATACACTTATAGCGCTAGTGAAAACGATTCTAAGGTGTCTGCAAGAAACGCAGCAATGCAGCAGCTTCAATCTCTTGTAATACAAGAGGTTGGCGTTCAAGTTAGATCTACATTCACAAATACTGAGACACTTAGCGGAGAACAATTCAGTAGAGATATACAAGCTAACTATGCCACTTTTTCACAAGCTCTAACAAAAACGACCATAATAAAAGAAAGATGGAATGGGCAAGAATTTTTTCTTAAAGCTAACATCATTGTAGATACCGAAAGTTTATTAAAACAATTACAAACCATCTACGTAGTAAGCTCTAAACCCAATTCAGAACCTATAGATAGTTGTAAATCTACATACAATCAAGTATCTAGATTATTGGAAGAAATTCGAACCGAAAAAGTAATATCTGATTTACTTAAGATCTCAAAATCTCACAGCTTCGAACGAGAATGTAATGGCTGGCAATACACAATTATATATAACTTTAAATCGGCCTTAACGGATAATGATGCATATAGATCCCACCTTTTTGAAAGTATTTATAATCAAGAATCAGACCTAATATCCAGCGAGCTTCTTATAGATGTTTTAAGATATGCATTAAAAATCAAACCGCTTAGTGATTACGAATGGCGCATCACACAAGAAGCAATCTACAGAGGTAAAAAAGAGACTCTCAGCAACGTGATAGAATTACTTTATAAGCACACAAAAAACAGCCTATCCGCAACTAAAAACATTCCAGATATTTACGATCGTTTCCAAACACAGGATCAACTTAAAGCTCAGATTTCTGATATTGAGATGGCTGTCTACAACTCTGAAATACCTTATAACGACCCTATTAGCACATTGGATTTACACTATATATTCACTTGGCGAGGCATGCTGCAACAGCCTGACATCGCTAAATATTATTTTTTAGAGAACATCTCTAAATTTAATACAAAAGATCAAAATAGACTAGCCAAGCACGTGGTTAAAAGACACCGTGAATTTAATGACTATGATAGTGATACTATTCTAATGAACTATATTCATGCAGTTGAAATAAACAAAACCAACTCCAAGATACTTTTCCCTCTTTTACAAGACATGGAAAACGGAAAGCTAATGAGAAGTGAAACGTATCAAGGATTTAATGGGTTTACAAAAGCCAATAAAAGTAAAATCTCTCAAATATTAAACTTTGCTAGAATAAGTGAACACCAAAAGAATATTTGGACTATAAAATATGAACTTAACTCCAATGTAGCCTGCACACTTTCTGAATGCGTTAAGAATTTATTCTCAAAAAACAGATCGGAAGCCGAGAAACACTCAGAGTACTTGATAGCATATGGTGAACGTGCCAAACCAGTAGAAAATGAAGTTATAAAAAAATTACAACGAATCAAAGCATTAAACAAAGTCAGTAATGACACTCGTTTAATACCTAAATTATTCCAAATACTGGACAATATACATACAACCGATGAGTCAGCATTTGAAACCATGATATGGGCAATAGGTGATGTTAGCAGCCAAATAAATCAGGCAGCATCTAATAGCTTAATACAAGCTGGTTATAAGGCATTTCCAACTATTAGAAAGCTATATTCATCACAAAAACCCACCCCCCAAAGCCGCCTAATTGAGGTCATTGGTACATACAAAACAATACAGGCTTCAGCATTGGAGTTTTTAACTTCAATTACTCCTGCAGACAATAATATTAAATTTTCGATTGAGGATTCAATTGCTGCTTTAAAAGAAAACTAGACTAAAAATATTAAAAAGCCCGTATTCATTCATCATGAATACGGGCTTTTAATTATGCGTTTGTTAATTTTTTATTAAAGATCTTTTAACGCACCAATTGTATCTTGCAATACTTTCTTAGCATCACCAGGCACCATTAACGCGTTATCACGGATGAACAACTCGTTTGGAATACCCGCAAAACCAGGAGATAGACCACGTTTAACAACCACAACGGTTTTTGCATTGTGAACGTTAAGAATTGGCATACCAAAGATTGGCGAGTTTGGATCTTCCGCCGCGCCTGGGTTAACAACGTCGTTTGCACCTAATACGATGGCAACGTCAGTTTGGGAGAACTCAGGGTTAATGGTATCCATTTCAACTAACTGATCATAAGGCACTTCAGCTTCGGCTAGCAGTACGTTCATGTGGCCAGGCATACGACCCGCTACTGGGTGAATAGCGTACTTAACTTCTGCACCATTGGCTTCTAATAAGCTAGCCAGTTCACGTGTTGCATGTTGCGCTTGTGCGACTGCCAAACCGTAACCCGGAACAAAAACCACTTTTTGTGCGCTGTCTAATAACATAGCGAGTTCGTCAGCATTGGAGAACTTAACTTTACCTTCATAGAACGCATCGTTTTCAGATTTACTAACGCCGCTCTGTGCAGACATAGAACCACCGAACAATACGTTGGTTAACGAACGGTTCATGGCTTTACACATGATGCTGGTTAGGATGATACCGGATGCACCCACTAAAGAACCTACGATGATCAAACCATTGTTGCCAAGTACGAAACCTGCAGCAGCACCCGCTAAACCTGAGTAAGAGTTTAGAAGAGATACCACTACTGGCATGTCAGCGCCGCCAATTGGCATTACCAAGCACACACCTAGAATCAAACAAACTACGATCAAGCCAACAATTAATAAATCAGAGTCTAATTGGCTAAAGGTCGTGAAATAAACTGCACCAGCAATTAAGGTTGCGAAGCATAATTTAACAATCCACTTATAAAGTTTAACTTTATCAGAATCACCAATTTTGCCTTTTAGCTTACCAACCGCAACGAAAGAACCCGTTAGCGTCACTGCACCGATCAAGATAGAAAGAATCACCGCAACAGACCAGTCATAAGTCACTGCAAAGTGACCAGCATTGGCTAGTTGTTGGCTTTCTAAGTAGTTAGCCGCTGCAACCAATAAAGAAGCACCACCACCGATACCGTTTAGGGTCGCTACCATTTCTGGCATGTCCGTCATGGCTACTTTTTTCGCAATGAATGCACCAATAGCACCACCGATTAACACACCTAAAATAATGTATTCATAAGTGATGACGTTGCTATCAAGTAATGCTGCAATCACAGCAATTAACATGGCAGATGCTGACATTTTATTGCCTTGCACTGCTGTTTTTGGAGAAGTTAAGCCCTTAACGCCAAGGATAAATAATACCGCGGCAACTAGGTAACCTATGTTAATTAATACGTCCATTAGTCTGCTACCTTATTTCTTTTTAAACATGTTCAGCATGCGGTCAGTTACCATGTAACCGGCCACAATGTTGATGGTGGCAAGTGCAATCGCAACCACACCCAATACTGTTGACAGTACGGTTGTGTGATCTGATCCACCAGAGCTAATGATTGCACCCACAACCACGATGCCAGAAATAGCGTTAGTTCCGCTCATTAATGGTGTGTGTAAAGTAGGTGGTACTTTGTTAATCACTTCTACACCAACGAAGATCGCCAGCACAAAAATGGTTAGGGACATGATAAACATTTCCATAATTCTTATTCCTTCTCTGCCTGAGCTTTTAAGCCTTCGTGTTTAATTTCGCCCGCTTCAGTGATTAACGTAGCGGCTACGATGTCATCTTCCATATCAATTTTAAGCTGACCTTCGCCTGCCATGTTCAATAAGAAAGTGGTGATGTTTTTTGTTAATAGCTGAGAAGCGTGTACTGGTACACGACCAGGATGATCGGTATAACCAATAATAGTCACACCATCAATGTAAGCTTTATGGCCAGCAACGGTACCTTCAACGTTACCGCCGCGCTCGGCTGCAAGGTCAACAATAACAGAGCCTTTTTTCATGTAGTGCAACATGTCTTTAGTAATCAACCGTGGAGACATTTTGCCAGGAATAGCAGCGGTGGTGATCACTAGATCAGCCTGTGCTACTTTTGCTTGCATTTGTTCACGTTGTTTTCTGTAGAACTCTTCCGATTTTTCAGTAGCGTAACCACCGGTTGCACCGCCCTCTTCTTGTGGTAAATCAAATTCCACAAATTTAGCGCCTAAAGATTCAACCTGTTCACGTACTTCTGCACGAGTATCATAAGCTTCAACCACAGCACCTAAACGACGTGCTGTAGAAATAGCCATAAGACCGGCAACACCCGCACCGACGATGAATACTTTAGCTGGGTGGATAGTACCTGCTGCGGTCATTAGCATTGGGAAGTACTGTGGTAATTCCATTGCACCAGACAATACAGAACGGTAACCACTGATGGCACCCATTGAACTTAGTACGTCCATACTCTGTGCACGAGTAGTACGTGGAATAAATTCAAGTGCAAATGAACGAACATTACGAGCTGCTAGTTGCTTAACAAGTGGTACGTTAAACCAAGCGTCCAACATGCAAATTAATGTGCTGTCCTGTTTCAGTAATGGCACTTCTTCATCAAGAGGCTGACGTACTTTTAATACGATGTCAGCTTGATCATATAAAGACTGTGCACTTGGTGCGATGCTCGCACCACAGGTACGGTAATCTTCATCACTAAAGTGGGCGTTATCACCCGCACCTTCTTGAACAACAACTTCGAAACCCGCTGATAATAGTGCATCGATACCAGATGGAATCAATGCAACGCGGTTTTCCCCAGGATAAATTTCCTTAGGTACCCCTATTAACATAGTTAACGCTCCTAAAATGGATTATTTTTAAAATTATTATTATTTGGTTTTAAATTTTTATGCCTTGGTTAAACCAAGAACACTTAAAGTATTTTCACGAATGCGGCCTAATAGCTCGCCGTTTTCAATTAACGACTCACCATAAGACGGTACCCACTCTTTTAAACGAGACTGCCAGTTTTCATCAATACGACCTGCCATGCAGCGCTCAACCACTTCAATCATGGCTTGAGCGGCAACCGATGCACCAGGTGACGCGCCTAATAACGCCGCTAAAGAGCCATCTTTTGAAGCAACTAGCTCAGTACCAAATTCTAATTTACCGCCACGTGAACCATCTTTTTTGATGATTTGAACACGTTGCCCTGCTTGCGCTAAGGTCCACATTTTTGAGGTGGCTTTAGGGAAGTATTCACGCAGTGCGTTCATGCGATCTTCATGTGATTGCATCACTTCACCAATCAAATACTTGGTTAGGTCCATGTTGTTCACACCTACATTCATCATCGGCAATAAATTGTTACCACGAACCGATTTGAACAAATCCAACTTAGAGCCAGATTTTAAGAACTTAGTGGTGAAACCCGCATACGGACCAAACAACAACGCAGGTTTACCGTTAATAATACGAGTATCTAGGTGAGGCACAGACATTGGCGGCGCACCAATAGCGGCTTTACCGTAAACTTTTGCGTGGTGGTTCTTAATGGTTTCTTCGTCTTGGCAAACTAACCACTGACCCGATACAGGGAAGCCACCGTAACCTTTGCTTTCAGGAATGCCTGATTTTTGTAATAACGGTAACGCACCACCGCCAGCACCTAAAAAGACAAACTTCGCTTTAAAAGATTTGTTCTCGCCAGTTGCACGATCTTTTAAACGCACACTCCAGCGACCATCACTGCTTTGTTTTAAATCGGATACTTCATGGCTTAGCAATAAATCAAATTGCTCACGTTTTTCTAAAGAAGAAACCAAGTTGCGCGTCAGTGAACCAAAATCCACATCGCTACCAAATGAAATACGAGTAGCGGCTACTTTTTCATTGGTGCTGCGCTCTTTCATAACAAGCGGCATCCACTCACGTAATACTTCGTGATCTTCGCTGTATTCCATTCCTTTGAATAAATGGTGCGCAGACAGTTTTTCCCAACGCTTGCGTAAAAATTCAACGTTTTTCTCACCCCAAACAAAACTAATGTGAGGCGTGGTGTTAATAAAGTTGGTAGGGGCAGGTAAATCACCACTAGCAATTAGGTTGCTCCACAACTGTAGGGAAACTTCAAAATTAGCATTGATCGCAAGTGCGCGGTCAATCTCTACATCGCCCTGGTCATTTTGCGGGGTGTAGTTCAGCTCGCAGTAACCAGCGTGACCGGTACCGGCATTGTTCCAACCATCCGTACTTTCATGAGCAACATGATCCAAACGTTCAACCATGGTCAAGCTAAGTGACGGGTCTAACTTATTTAATAAAGTGCCAAGAGTTGCACTCATGACGCCACCACCAACTAGCAGTACGTCAATTTCTTTAGTAGCCATATAGATTTCGCCTGTAGGTAAAAATCTGAATCCAAACAGCGCTGATCAGCGCTTGTCGATAGCAGCTTGTGGCTGTTTAAGTCCATCGACTGAATTAAAAAGGGCGATTTATACATTTGTTCTAGTTAGATCACAATATTGACAAATGAATGATGGCTGGCCCCCATCTTGCTAAAACAGCTAAAGCATTGATTTTAAAGGGGTTAAGGGGTTATATCACTATTTCTTATAGTTACTATAAGGCAGGACATAAGCGGCCAAATTGAATATTTTTTTCGATTAAAACCGCAAGAAAAAGTACAAAAAACAACCACACATAATCCTAAGTGTTTAACTTTACCCATAAAAAAAGCCAGCTGATGCTGGCTTAGTTTGGGCTTACAACTCATATCAACACATATTACAACATAGCAGCAGGTACCTCCCAGCTCACCGTGTGCGTTTCGCCGTCCCACTGCTCAATAGTCAACCAAATACTGTCTTGCACCCTAATATGTTCGCTTGCTAAGCCATGAACATGTTGACCATGGCGACTACCATGCAAAAAACCCTCTTCGCCTTTACTCATATTAATTGATTCAAGCGTAATGGGCTGCTCACCAATATTTAAAACCGCCTGACGAATGTTAGCGATGTTACCGGCTTTAAATGTCAGCAAAAAATCTTTCACATAAACACCGTCATGTTGATATGGCGACTCTAAATCAAATGGCATGGGAGCCACCACAAAGTCCCCTATTGTTTGTTCTGGTAACGCATCAGGGAATACCGGATTCATTGATTGATATAAAAACACAACCGGCAAAATCAAAATCAAACCGCTTAGTAAATATTTATAACGATGCCATGGTGTTGCATAAACTTTAGCCATTAGCTTGCCTCCTGTATTTCAAGCGTGGTTTGTTTTTCTTTTTTTAAGGTCACCAAACGTAACCGCCAAATTAAAAACCCCACTATGGCCATGCCTGATAAAATCAAACCAAACACAAACCAAATGACTTTGGTCCAAAGCCCTCCTATGTTGCCATAATGCAGCGGGTCTGCAATGTGCGTCAGCGTTTGTAATACCGGCATTTCACTCGGTGACATACTGGCCTCTACGTTACCCTGCCAAGGGTTGACACTCAGTTGATAGCTATAGTCATCGTATAAAATGAAATCACCGGTGCCTACCAGTTTATATGAGTCTCGATTGTGCTCGGGCAACATGACAAAGGTCGGGCGAAAATCGGTGAACGTTTGCTTGGCGGTGGCTAACGCTTGATCAATATTAATATGAAAATCCGGTGCGCTGCCTTGGTATTCAGGTAAGGATTCGTTATTCAATAACGGCGCATGAGGCTCAATTTCAACATTGTTATGCCACAAAATAGCCTGTGTTAAATACCACAGACCAGTAAGGCTAATCACAAATAAAAACCACATTGACCACACACCACTGAAACGATGAATGTCTTGAAAAAAAATACGTTTGCCTTTGTTGAATCGTAATTGCGGCCTAAAAAAAGCACGCCAAAACTTTTTATAAACCACTAAACCTGTGACTAATGCTCCCAGCATCACTATGGCCATAGCGGCAACTAAGTAATAACCAACACTAAAATTATGATGCCATGGAAACAGCAACCAGCCATGTAGAGCGCGCATAAAACCAATAAATGTTAAACCTTGAAATACTTCCTGTACCTCTGCTGTGTATTGATTTACATAAGCCATCGCGGCGGGTTTATCTGCATCCGTAAAACTCACCACATACGTTAAATAGGATTCACGGGTCATAACCCAATTCACATCTGCTGTTGGGTATTTATTTTCAACCGCGGCTATGACTTCTCCCATTGACTTGACTGCTTCATTGCCTGAATTAACGGCACGGGCATCTGCATTTACAAGCCAAGTAATCTCATGGCTTAACACTGAAATAGTGCCTGTTAAGCATACAAAACTGAATACAACCCACACAGGCAATGAAAACCAGCCATGCAGTTGAAACCAAAACTTACGATTAATTTTACTCGCCATATGGACCACTTATTGATAACTGAAAAAGCTCATGTTTGTTGCAAAACGTGCACAAGCGCCTCGATCTGAGACAAAAGTATTAATTATGCTACTACACATCAATCGATCTCAAAAGATAATACATATCATTTGCATTAATTTTAGTATTTAGATTAAAAACCATTGAACTAATACTTTATTACGATATAGGATAGTAATGATTCTCACTTAGATTAACTCAAGGTACCTAGTTAAATGTCTCAACGATACTCTCCTTTGGCTGCCGCCATATCTCTTGCGCTTGCGTCCAATGCAGCATTCAGTGCACCAGACAACAGCAATGCAGAGCTGGATAACGTAGTGGTCACAGGCCAATATTCAGTGAATAAAATGATCGACACCGCGACAGGCTTAGGCTTAACCATCAAAGAAACGCCGCAATCCGTCAGTGTTATGACCGAGCAGCGCATTCAAGACCAAGCGCTAGATACCGTGGTCGATACGATTAAAAACACAATTGGTGTATCCCATTCATCATGGGATAACGTTCGTAACGCCCTACAAGCTCGTGGCTTTAAAATTGAGAACTATCAAATTGACGGTGTTCCTATGGCATGGAGTATCTTGGGAGACTCGGGTGAAACCATTGCCGATGTGTCTATCTACGAACGAGTTGAATTTGTGCGCGGTTCTACCGGTTTGCTAACCGGAACTGGTGACCCATCCGGCTCCATTAACCTTGTGCGTAAAAAAGCGGACAGCGTCGATTTTAATGGCAATGTTAGCGCCTCCGTGGGCAGTTGGAATCACAAAGAAATCAGCACAGACATCGCATCCGGCTTAAGTGAAGACGGCTCATTACGTGGACGCGTGGTTGCAAAAGCCGTGAATGGCGATTCTTACACCGATTTATTTGAACAAAATACACAAGTGTTTTATGGCGTCATCGAAAAAGATCTAAGCCCTAGTACCCTTGTGCGCATGGGTGTGAGCTACCAACACGACGACCCTACTGCTCCTGTTTGGGGTGGTTTACAAGGGCAGTTCAATAACGGCAACGCAACCAATTTTAGCCGCTCAACCACAACAGCCGCAGATTGGACCAAGTGGGAAACCACAAGCGCAAACTTCTTTACCAACTTTGAGCACATTCTAAATAACGGATGGGAAATTGCGGTTAACTATAACCACATGCGCTACGAGCAAAGCAGCAAGCTGCTCTACATGTACGATGCAGGCAATACATTTGATCAAGCCACAGGCGATGGCCTAACATCTTGGCCATACAAGAGTGATGGCGAGTCGATACAGCACAGCATTGATGCACAGTTGCGTGGACAAACTAGTTTTTTCAATACAGATGCCGATATCGTGCTCGGAGCGCTGTACAGCGAACAAGAATCCACTGCTTACAGCTACGCAGCTCTAACCAACGCATTTTTGCCAGTCACAAACTTCTATGATTGGGACGGCAACTTCCCACAACCACAATGGTCAAGTGATGGCAGCTTAGATAAAGATATCGAAGTAACAAACAAAGGGATTTATGGAGCAACCCGTTTACATTTAACAGACGATTTGAAAGTTATATTAGGTGGCCGCGTAACCAGCTGGAACCGTAAAGGTGATTCCTACAGCGACACAGGCGACTACGGTAATGACGATGTATTTGTGCCTTACACAGGCGTACTTTACGACCTAAACGACAACCATCGTGTGTATTTAAGCTATGCCGAAATCTTTAACCCGCAAAACAAACAAGACACTAACGATAAGTTGCTGGACCCATTAACCGGCCAAACCTATGAAGCAGGTATTAAAAGCAGCTACTTAAATGGCATGCTGCAAACCGCTGTGTCTGTATTTAATATTGAACAAAACAACCTAGCAATCGAAGTAGGCAAGCACCCGGACGATGCTACGCGCGCAGTATATGAAGCCAGCGAAAGCGTCACCAGTAAAGGTTATGAGCTAGAGGTTATTGGTCAACCAGTTAATGGCTTAAACATTAACGCAGGTTACTCCCAGTTCAAGATCAGCGCTGACGACGGCGTTACTCTTGACGTGAACAGCAGCCACCCACGTAAGCAAGCTAACCTATTTACTACCTACAACTTTGTAAATCACCTGCCTAATCTTACCTTGGGAGGTGGTGTAAACTGGCAAGATGAGACCTCTGAAGGCAGCATCGTGCAAGACGCTTACACCCTAGTAAATCTAATGGGCCGCTATGAAGTCAGTAATGACGTGCAACTACAATTAAACGTTAACAACTTATTAGACGAAAAGTACTACAACTACATTAACGCAAGCCAAGTACGCTACGGCGCACCAGCTAACTGGAAGCTTAGCCTGAAATACAGCTTATAAACAGTTAATAGCGTCAGCCGCTTAAGCCCGATCAAGTTATTTGGTCGGGCTTTTTTCTATCTAGCCAAAACAGGCCCTGCTATAATCGACCACTCACCAAACTTGCCCAAGCAGCCCTTATTATGAAAATGTCTAAAACCATTAAAAAGCTCAATGACAGAATGGAATTAGCCATTAAAAAAATCGCCACACAAGCCAGCGAAGAGTTTGCGGGCTTTGATTCACTGGAGCATACCGTTCAGTTTGATTTGTTCCCCGGTAGTCTATTGGTCAGTTGTTATTTCAAAAGCCACGATGACCTCGATAAAGCCATGTCATCTGAAAAGTCCTACCAAAAGAAGTTACATAACCTGTTAATGAAACAAGGCATCTTATTAAAAGAGCCTAAACAAAACTTAAAGTTTTACGTAAAAAAAGCGGATGCTTAAACCCATAAGTAAAATAGCGGTATGAAGAAGATCCCAAGACACGCACAAGAGTATCGTGTATGGCCGCCCTTAACCGCGGCCTACGGTATATTCATTGGTTTAACTCTGTTTGATGTGCTGAGCGCATTTCATCAGGCTCTTTTATCGCAACCTGATAGTCATTATCTGATGGGTTATTTGTTTCCGGTGTTGATGGGATTAGGGCTGGCCTTACCGCTTCACGGTAAATATTGGTTAGGCTTTGCGTGGCTGGGGGTTATTTGTTATGGCTTTAGCTATGTGTTTCATTTTTTCTTTTTAGATAACTTCTCAACCCCCTCGTTTATTGTCATCACTTGCTTAGCCATACTGTTCACGGTGCAAGCTTTTGTTTTATTATTAAAACGTATCTTTTTCTACAACGTCATTTAAATCTGTCTAAGAGCACAATAAAAACAAGCCTATTGTAAAAATTAGAAATGCATGGAAATAAGCCTGACTTTTTAGTGGTGAGAAGACCGCTAGAATGGGTGTCTGAATTAAAACAAAGTCCGCACTCATTTCTTAGTCGTTCTAACTTATGTGAAAACATTATTCAGGTAAGATCGCGACTGGTCAAAACTTGAAGGCATTATAATAGGTGCCTGAATTATTTAAAAATATTTTGTTGCCTTCCTTTCACACAACAAGGTCGGCGATCTGAACTTGAATTTCGAAGATCGATACTGAGCCTATGCTTTCCCCTGTCAACACTTAACCATAATCGTTACCGATTACCGCTCATGACTCGGGGTTTTGGCGGCTTGCTAGATCTTACCAAATAGAGGGGTTTCACCTCTTGACCTTACGCCCGTTTTGCTTGCCGCACTGGGTGTCCGAATTATTTTACAATTTATATTTGCTGATTACCCACATTCCTTATGAAGCAAGGATCTTGTTGCCTCTATATCATTATATTTTTCACTATATCCACTTGAAAACCAAATAAAATCGGCACCAACCACGCAACTAGTCGCAATAATCTTTATAATCTCCAACTTAGAAAAGCTGTGAATAGATATGGAAAATACCTCTTTCAAGAATTGACTATAACCTTCCGAACTAAGTGTAAGGATAAAGTAATTCATTTGTTCAAAATTCGTTAAATCTACTTTTTCTGCATAATATTTCCTAGCACAACTTTCTGAATGAAAAATGGCTTCTGCTGATTCCTCCTGTGAAAATCCGGGTACCAAAAAATAAGAACACTCGTTATTTTTAATGTTATTTCTTAGCTCTCTATATCCCTCACTAGCATAAGTAAATGAACTAAAAATATAACTTAGCAATAACAAGCTAGCCTTAATATTTATATACATTGATTCTATCCCCTCCGTAATTTGGATCTGTATTATATTCAACTCCATACTGTGGAGAGTTATTTGACGAGGATAACCAATACACCCATGATAAGAACATACTCCTAGATCAAGCAAGCCCAATTTTTAATCGCTGTAAAAGTTGACCCTTTCTTCTTATTTTACCCTCCCGCAAATACTTTACGATAAGTAAATCAAAGGAGAGCAGAGCATCATGCCAAAACCAAGGAAAGAACAAGTCAGCCTTGAAGCGACACCTTATTATCACTGCGTTTCACGCTGTGTGCGTAAAGCGTTTTTATGTGGTTTTGATCATCAAAGTAATGTTAGCTACGAACATCGCCGTGCTTGGCTAGAAAATGAGTTGTTAAATCAAGCTCAAGTATTTGCTATTGATATTGCTGCTTAGCCATACTGTTTATGGTGCAAGTCTTTGTATTATGGTTAAAACGTATCTTTTTCTACAACGTCATTTAAATCTGCCTAAGACCACAATTAAAATAAGTCTATTGTCAAAATTAGAAATGCATAGATATAAGCCTGACTTTTTGCTGGCGAGAAGGCGATGAAATCTTTATCCTTGTACAAATTTTTCTTAGTCGCAAGGAGTTCAATATGCCAGATATTGTGGTCATGTTTTTTGTACTTGGGTTGGTTGCAGGGCTGTTAAAGTCCGACCTTGAAATACCCAAAGCCGCCTACGATACCCTTAGCTTACTGCTCATGTTAACCATCGGCCTAAAAGGGGGCATGGCACTTTACGGATCACTAGAATGGTCCCTTGTATTTGAACTCGTTGCCATTGCATCACTGGGTGCATTTATCCCTTTAATTGTCATTCCTGTTTTATTAAAGATCGCTAAAGCGGATCGGGCCAATACCGCAAGTCTTGCGGCTCATTATGGCTCTGTAAGTGCCGGTACTTTCGCCGTTGCACTTGCTTATGCGGATACTATGAATTTAGCCATCGAGCCACAGGTAACCCTTTATCTTGTGATGTTGGAACTGCCCGCTATTTTAGTAGCCTTGGCGTTTTATCGTCGAGGCAATCACCATGACGACACGCCATCCCACCAACAAAGCGAACTGTGGCGTGAAACCTTCACCAACCGCGGCGTGGTTTTATTAGCTGGCGGGGTGATTATTGGTTTTATGTATGGACCCATTGAAGGTGCCGCCGTCACCGAGTTATTCACCAATGCATTTAAAGCCGTATTAGCCTTGTTCTTATTAGAGATGGGTTTAACCGCTGCTGAAACCTTAAGCCCAATGCCTTGGAAAAAATGGCGTTTACTTGCCTTTGCATTGATCGCCCCGTTCTTTTTATCCTTTATTGGGTTGGGTGCCGGTATCGCATTAGGTTTATCAACAGGCTCAGTGGTGATACTCGCCACACTTACCGCCAGTGCGTCATACATTGCCGCCCCTGCTGCCATTAAAACCGCAATCCCCAAAGCCGATATTGGTCTGGCCATGTTAATGTCACTGGGCATTACATTTCCATTTAACGCTATTGTGGGCATTCCCCTTTATCACCACATGGCTGGTTATTTTTCATAGCCTACAATTATTTGAATTCATAGAAACTAAAAAGCCCAACCTTGTTAACAAGGCTGGGCTTTTTAGTTTTAAGCATTAAGATTTAACATCACAACAACCAATCCAATGTTATAAAATTAAGCCAGAGCTTATGATTAACCACTACAATAAAACCAACTTGCTATACTAATAAACATTCATTTATTAAATTTTGTTTAGGTGACCCTACTTAAACCCACAACTAGAGAGCCCATGAATAGCCAAACTAAATTATTCGCCCGCTATATTACCCAGCTACCACCTGGAGAGCTCACTTGGATAGGCGTGCGCCCTGCACGTCGCGAACCTATGCTAAGCCTTGCTCAAACCAAAGCGGTTGAAGAACTGGGCTTAGAAGGTGATCACCGAATGGCAAAAACGCCGGGGTCAGGTCGCCAAGTCACCTTAATCAGTGAAGAATTCATTGGTCAAATTAGCCATTTTTTAGGCGGCAAACCTGTACCTCCTGAACGACTACGCCGTAACCTTGTGGTTAAAAATATCAACCTTAATGCGCTGCGTTATCAAAACTTTCAAATAGGTGACGCTATTTTTCAAGCTGGTGCATTATGCCACCCATGTACACGCATGGAACAAGCACTCGGCAAAGGCGCTATTGCCGCCATGATGGGATACGGCGGTTTGTGTTGCAAAATCATTCGCAGCGGTGAAATAAAAGTAGGCGACAGCGTGGAATTAATTACCCCACAACAAGCGCTGTTCTAGTATCTTGATCACCGATTTTTGAAAAGGATAAATCTGAAACATGAGCGCCCTACCCGAACACCTTATCAACTGCCCGTACTGCAATGAAACGAATGAAATCTTAATTGAGTTTAACGAAGACAGTGAAACACAAGATTATATTGAAGACTGCCAAGTATGCTGTCAGCCTATTCATATTATTGTGGAAACGGATAGCCGTGGGGAAATACAAGTATTGGCTAAAACAGATGATGAGGTTTAAATTTTTTCGCCAAAAGCTCTTTTCTGCCAATCGTAGTTTACACTCAATACGAAAACTTTTTATCACTCGCAGGTGCGAGTTCGTACAGTTGAAATTAATTGGCAATAAAATACTGTCCGTAACTGATGTATAGAACACGCTATAATCTTTTACTGTAATAAACAAACCAAAACCCATATTCAATTGGCTTTGATTATTTGCACTAACTGAATCATTCAACTTTATGGCTTGACGCCAAGAAATCAATAAAGTCATTTAATTCAGCCACTGTTTCAATCAAATGCAAGGATTTATTCTGTGATAATGCATTGAGATTTTTAAAAAAATCATCATTCTAAAATATAGGGCTCATTCTTAACATCTTATAACTTTTCAGACTGCCTTTTATAATTGAAGACCTCTTTGGCCAACCTTCTGGTTTAATGAACAGCCCTTTGATTAATCGCTTTGTCACCAACCAATAACTTGTTAAATAAGGCAAGTTGATATAAATGAGCGTATCAGCTTCATCTAGCCGTTTATAGAATGAGGCCAATGGTCCTAAGCCATCTATAATCCATTTTTCTGATGCCAATATTTTTGCATGTTCACGATCAAATATTTCTCGCTCCACCAGCTCACCATTTGGCTTATACACAATAGAATCTAGTGGATATAAGTTAATATCGGTCACTGTAACCAAGCGTTTACTTAATGTGGACTTGCCGCCACCAGGCTTACCAAATACGGCTATTTTTTCATACAGTCTCCTTTAATAAAATATTACCTAGAGACAGAAATAACAAACCCGCCTCTTGGGCGGGTTTGATAAATTTATTGTACATCAAAGCCCACCATTCCTATGGAATGATGGTAATTCGTGCACGTAACTTAATTTGATTTGATTTACTTTCATTATGTTATTGTCAAAAAATCTATTAAAGAGTCAGTATTAATAAAATTAAACCGTGTTACCTAATATTGCAAACTCATCTTCAGTAGAAAAATCAATCAACATCCACACTAGAGGCCAAGGTTTTATCAGGTTTATTTTCAACAAAGGTGAGCTTAACCCTCTTTGAAAGCAGCATATAAGGCACCCAAATCATTCCACTAACTAAAACGCGAAAGAATTCTTTTTTAGTTTCTGAATCAAACATTGGCACTTCAGGTAAAACCATTGTCACAAGCCATGCATCAAAAGGGATAAACACTAAAGATACCGCGACAATTGTTATATACAGCTTCGGGAAAAGATAACTTTTGGTGAAAAATAAATATATAAGATAGATAGAAGCTAAAAGCATTATGGCATTGTAAGCCATTTCACCCATTAGCAAAGTAGATAACATTGGATTATACGATACAGAATCTACCAAGGTGATTGCCTGCCACGTGCCATCCTCGAACACAGATTGATACAAAGGCACATATGTGGCCAACAACCTAATGGGGGCTAATATCACACCAAGACCGACTAAGATCAACCAACCACCTAGCCCTTTCAATTCGTTTTCATCTTTCATTTTAAGCCTTAAAATATTGATTATTTATATCAATTTAAATTGATATTCATTTAAAAAACGAACTTAAATTGATTAATAGAGTTTAGTGATTATACCCATTACAACGCGTTCACTAGATCGACTGCCCAAACCAAATTCCATCTGTTTTAATAGAGACTCTAACTGTCGCTTGCTAGCAGCATTATTAATGCCTTTAATTTTAATATTTTCAATACGGCCATTTTTATTAAGATTAAACGTAAATTGTGTTTTAGTGGTTGATTTTTCACCACTCTCAGATTTAACAGCGTAATTAAGCTTGGAGTAAAACTCCGCTGATTGACCATTCCAACAAGGATAAAAACTGGCCTGCTTTCTAGGGGCACGGGTTGAGCAATTACTTAATCTTCCGTTTCTTGATCCCACATCAAAACTGGCATTTATTTTAGTACGATGTTTAACCTGAACTTTTGTGAATTCACCGGTATCAGACAGGATGCTGTCCATATCCTCGCCAGCCATGGCTTTTAGCTCAGCATTTGAATTAATAGAGAAAACAAACAGAATGATAAACAATAGATAGGGCTTCATTTTACGTTCCTTATAAAAATGAGCCGGAATAATAACAGTTAAAATCTTGGTTAACTATCGCTGTATATTTATAAAATGAAATTTTTTATATAAAAATAAAGCAAGGGCAATGAATTTAAAGATCAATACAATTAAAAGTATTGATGGTATAGGTGAGCGGCTACTTCAATCACACAGGCATGACGTTGAGCTAAGCGGTCGTGGTCTTTATCATAACCACCACCAATAACAGTGGCTACTGGAATATGACGCATTAAACATTCACGCAGTACTTGCTCATCACGTGCTGCCACACCATCCCAAGTAATATCTAAATGCCCCAACTCATCATGTTGCCAAATATCCACACCGGCATCATACAACACCAAGTCTGGTTGTTGTTCATCTAATAATTTTGACAGGGTTGTACGAATAATACTTAGGTAATCATCGTCTTGTAAGAATTTATCTAAACCAACATCTAGGTCACTTGCATGTTTGCGAAACGGAAAGTTTTTTTCACAGTGAATTGAACACGTAAATACATGAGGCTGATTTGCTAAAATAGCCGCCGTACCGTCCCCTTGGTGCACGTCACAGTCAAAAATCAATATGCGTTGGACCTCACCCGATTCAATCAGAGTATTAGCGGTATACGCCAAATCATTTATCATGCAAAAACCTGAGCCAAAATCATAATGGGCATGATGTGTACCACCGGCTAAATGACAGGCCATACCCTGTTTAAGGGCTAACCTTGCCGCGAGTAATGTGCCATTGGGTGCAGTGAATGTGCGGTCAATTAACCCTTGGCTCCAAGGCAGGCCAATTCGTCGCCACTGTCTTGCATCCATTGAGTTATTGCTTAACTGGGTTAAATATTCTGGGCTATGTGCGATGGATAAATCCTGAATACTCGCTTTATCCGGTTGATATACGTTATCAGCGAGAATCAATCCTTTAACATTAAGGTAATCATATAAACGCCTAAACTTACTCATCACAAAGCGATGATCATCAGGAAAGTCACAGGAGTAATTAGAGTGGTATACCAGTGGCAACATAATTAATTAACAGATTGACGCATAAAAGATTTCATTTGTTGTTTATTTAAGCCGTCGTTAAATATTTTAAGCAGTTTTTGGCCTTGTTCGTCTTTTTTAAAGCAAAGATAAAGGTTTTTCTTTTCAAGCAAGCGAGTATTGAACTCGATTTTATTTTTTATTGGGATTAATTCTGGCTCATGACTTAGCCAATATTCTAATACGCGTTCATCTATCACTATAATCGGAATACGCTTACCCGCTAATTTTTTTATATTTTCAACATCACTGCCGGCAATATCACCTTTAATGTCACCGCTTTCAATTTTATCATCTAGCTCTTTGGTATTAATATAATTTCTAACCACACCTATTTTAGGCAGTTTGGCAATATCCTCTAATGATTGCCACTGCACAGGCGCGGATTTCAATTGGGCAAAACCTAACGGGCTAAAGCCAATGGGTTCAGAAAAAGTGCACACTTGCGTTAACGATTCATCATAGTATTCAGGTAAATAGCCGGTGTATTTGCTGTTGTCAGCTAAACCGAGATTCACCGCACGACTCCAAGGAAAAAAGTCGATTTTTAAGGTATAACCCATAGAGGCAAAAATTTGAGTAGCGTGCTGAATGGTACGCCCTTGATGGGGTAAATCAGCGCCACTATAAGGGGGCCAATCAAGGCTGGTAAAATACACCACCTTTTCTTCCCCGTAACTCATGGTCGAGACTAATAGGCTCATCACAAAGAGAATGCGTACAAACATTTGCATACTGCCTCCCTATATTGAGTCACTGTCTATACAGTATAGCTGGATTAAAAAAAGGGCCATATTTGATGACCCTTAGTACTTTGTTAAATTAAAACAAGTCTTTTAATTTCTCTTTGGCTTTTCGCTCAAGTTCTTTTTTCTTACGATCAGCTTCTGCTTTTGCCTTAGCCTTTTCGGCATCGGCTTTTGCTTTGGCTCTTGCTTTCTCGGCATCAGCTTTTGCTTTGGCTTCTGCTTTTACTTGATCTTCATAACTTGAAAGCTCTTGCTTGGCGAGTTTTTCAAGTGCCTTGCCTTTACTCGACAAGCTACCTTGGGTTAGATCAAGCTGTTTTAATTGCGCTTGATAATCGCCCGCATAACTCATTAATTTATCATTTAATTTAGCTTTCAGTTTATCTTCTAGTGCTTTTTGTTTTTGTTTAATGCGCTGATCAAATGCCGCACTCAGTTGTTTATCAAGGTCGCTATTGATACTCATTTTCGGGTCTGTTAAGTCACCTGTTGCATCTGCATTGACCGTGAAACGGTTAATGGTTTTAAGTGCCGCCACCATTTCTTTAGCAAGCACAGTACGATCTTTACTACTAAATGTGGGCTGATTAAAAAGAGCTTGGCCATCCACATAAAGTTGACCATCACTGACATACCCTTTTGCATTTATATCGGTCACACTTGAGTCCATTACTAAACCGGCCAAACCCAGTTTTACTTTATTAAGCTGCCAATCATTTAGCTTTAATGTAAAGCTGTCTTTGCCCGGTGAGGTCCTATGATCTAACATCCCATTAAGCGTTAACGATTGAATGTTACGTAAATTAATCCCTTCACCTTTTATAAGCGTTGGACGATTGATTACCTCTTGTTGATGAGTAATATCTAAAACTGAAACGGCCACCTCGCCCAGTGATTGTGCTTGGTCTCCTACTGCTGGCAAGCTCATGGTGAAGCTTAAAGTTTTTACCCAAAAATCAGGCTGAGGACGATCGGTTTTAAATTGGACAAATCGCCCTTCTAGGCGCTTGGCTTTTAATTCATCTTTTGTGGCTTTGGCCTCGTCATCTACTAACAACGGGCGTACTTTTTCGTAGTACTCCAAGGTGGTTTGAGCATAACCACCAGCATCATCACCAAATAACAGTGCGGTTAAGTTACTCGCACCGGCACCATCAATGGTGTATTTGCTTTTTATATTGGCCAAATCTTGTTTAGGGGCCGATTTGAGCGCATCAAATTTTTGCTTTAAATCAGATTTACCCTGCGACACCGCTTTTTTAGCATCGGCTATGGCTTGTTTGTCTTGTTTAAACTGCGCTTTTAATTGATCTAATTCTTTTTTACGCTGTTTAAAGTCATCAAGGTTTTTAAACTTACCTTTGAGAATTTGATTAAGCTTGGTTTCATATTGCTTAATCGAATCATCGGTTGGCAGGTTGGCAATAGAGTCTTCTATGGCTTTTGAGTGTTGCGCATAAGCGCTTTCAAATTCATTTCCAGCTTTTTCCGTGAGCAATGACTCACGCTCTAAAATTTCATCCGCACTTGGCAGGCCTTTGCTTGGTGATTCAGGCTCACTAACTTGGGCCGTATCGTTTGCTTGGGCATCATTTTGTGTAGATTGTTTCTCAACCTTCTTTTGTTTGACTATAGCGCCAGACACACTGCGTGGTGTACCTGTAGCAACCCCTTCTAATGAAAGCTCAGGAATAATGGCTTTACCCAGCAATAAGGGGAAGGGCTCTATATTTGCCACGGCTCGATCAAAGCTTACGATATTCTCCAAGGGTTTATCTTTGTCGGTAAGCTGTACACCGCTCACCGTAATGGTCATTGGGTTAAAACCAAAGGCCACATCGGCCACATCGACTTTTGCACCTAGGGCATCACTACCAAAACGTTCAATGGCTAGCTTGGTTAATGGAGCAGCTGCAAATAACCAAAAACATGCAATGAGCGCACTAACCATCACAAACCCGGCTAAGCCTGACCAACGTATCCATTTTGTCATGTTAGGCTCCTAGTCTTTCGTATGCTTGGTAGAACTTACTGGCTTTTAAAAATTTCACTATTTTTAGTTTTTCAAACCAAGCCATTAATTTTGTGCGATATAAGTTAATAAGTATGGTGAATACAATCCATACAGGAATAAACAAAATAACGGATAACGCGACACTGCCCATTAATAATGTGTGATTAAATTTAAAGGCACGCCACACATCACTTTGATAAAGATCAGTCCAAATAATTTGTAATTGAGGGTGGTTTAATAAATATTCACCCAAAGCAATCGAAACTGGATCAAGTAAAAAAGCCAGTAATGCAAACACCGCTGAGGCCAAAAAGAAACCACCTAGATTGACACGAATCACGCACACCAATAAAAACACAAATAGGTTATGCAAACTAAAAAACGGCGTCAGTCCAACAAATAGCGCAAAAGCAAACCCTAAAGCGATTTGCCCAGGTGAGGCATCACTGTTGAGAATTTTTAAAAGTTTGGCAAGCATAGCGAGCATGAATGAATCCTTATTGAATGCTGTTGAGCTTTAGGTCAAGTCTAGCGGGTATTTCCTTTAGAATAAACTTCTACAACTGCCAACCCGCCAATGGTATCAGTACCGCTTATCACAAGCGTGCAAGATAGGCTTTTATATCCTTAAATACTGGGTTGAGCTTACGCCCAAATATAGATAAACCACCTACTAGGTGTCGATGATTAACACCTGGGTAAGTTATATAGTCATGGGCCACGTTTAGGTGTGTAAGCATGTTTGCA
The DNA here is from genome assembly GCF_030070105.1 of Bermanella sp. WJH001. Lineage (NCBI taxonomy): Bacteria > Pseudomonadati > Pseudomonadota > Gammaproteobacteria > Oceanospirillales > Oceanospirillaceae > Bermanella > Bermanella sp. WJH001. The sequence goes on from NZ_JASJOO010000002.1 coordinate 1,334,091, forward strand.
AAGCGTTCAGAATGGTATGGCCCCACTGTTTCATCGGCTTCACCATGAATTAAATACATTTTTGTTGTATGAACGGTGGCCAAATTAATGGGGTTTGCTTCATGGGCATTATGTTTGTGGCCTAAGTCGATATAGTTTTCTGATATATCATGAAGTGTTACATCATCAAATTTACCAACCACTAATGGGTCATCGAGAGGTAAATCGTAAGGGCCCGCCAAACCAATACAGGCTTTTAGTTGCACATGGGCGTTTGCATTTTCAAGGTAACTTGGTTGGGTGGCTAACATGGCTGCGGTATGAGCACCTGCGCTATGACCGATTAAGATAATATTCAGCGGTGTCTTTTGATGTGCATTTAAGTGGTTTAAATGTTTGGGAATACTGGCAATCGCGTTGGCAACATCTTCAATAAAGTGCGGAAACTGCACCTGTGGATATAAACGATAGTTCGGTACAACCGTGGTATATCCCAGTTCGTTAAACGCGAGCCCTGCAAATTGATATTCGTTTTTATTGCCGGTATCCCATGCCCCGCCATGAATAAACACAATGATGTCATCACTTTTTTTATGTTTAGGAAGATAAATATCGAGCGTATGACGATGATCTTGATCATAGGGTAAGTCTTTAAAACGGCTACTGTGAAAACGTGGCGCAAGATAATTCATAATCCAAAGAGGTTTAAATATAGCAACCCCAATGAATACAACACACATACTGAGTATCACGATTAAACCCATCTTTTTTGACCTTACTGTTTACCCAGATTAATCTGTTGTTTGCCAACGTTGTTATCCAACAGGTCTAACATTATGTCGACTAACGCTGATATTTTAATATTACTTAACTGCCGATAATCAAAATACGGGCATAGGATGACACGCTGTTCACGATATAGCGCAAAGTCTTGATGTTCATGGTTTACCAAATAAGGCGGCTCATAATCAAACCCCAATTGTTGAGCATACCCTTTACCCATGATGATATGAATATCATCCCCTGAACCCAGTAGCGGTGCACCAAATAATAACCTGCAACCACTCTGGGACTGCAGCAACTGATGGTCACGATAATGCTGCCAGCTTTTATGCTCGCTAAGCATCTCACAAAAGTGCGCAAGCGTGTTCATCCCACGGCCCTGTAATGTCTGCATAAACTCAAACATTAACTTGGCATAAACATTAAATACTTTACGCCAGTGATTACCCGTATGTTGCCCAATGGCGTTGATCTCACCGCCACTCATAGGCTGCAAGTCACTCAATAAATCATATGGTGGCATTGGTGGACGATTAGCCATGTAGACATTAATACACACTTTATTTGGCATGACCTGGTCATCACCTAGCCCTATCAACATAATTCCTCTTTGTACCTTTAATCTGAACAAGGCATTTTAATCGTTAAGATTAAAATATATCACCCTACAGTGGGTAAACTTCCCCTAGAATGCGCTGCTTTGCAATTAATGAGCTACGCGACGATGCACGCTGAAGATGTAAATACGGTCAACCTAAGTGTCTACGAAAGAATCGAGCATGATATCGCCCTAAAAGGTATCAGTATTGTCGAAAATGCTTTACCCATGTCGACCATTGCACCGCTACTGGCTCGTGTTGCATCGTTACCTGAATATGAATTTAATGATGCCGGCACTGGCCGTAAGCTGGATCATCAAATTAATCAATTTGTGCGTCGTGATCAAATTCACTGGTTAGACCCTCAACATCCCAGCGAAAGTCTTTGGTTCGATTGGATGAACGGTCTTAAAACCCATTTAAATCGCTCACTTATGCTGGGCCTGTTTAGTTATGAGAGTCATTTCGCTCAATACCAACCAGGGGCATTTTATAAAAAGCACGTGGACTCGTTTAAAGGTCAGGCAAACCGTCGCTTAAGCACCGTGCTCTACCTTAACCCCAATTGGCAGCCACAGTATGGCGGTGAACTGGTGGTGTACAACCCCACCAAAGACGACGAAGAATACTGCCGAATCAACCCAAACTTTGGCACCTTGGTGGTATTTTTAAGCGAAGACTTCCCCCATGAAGTACTGCCGGCTAGTCACTTGCGCTACAGCATTGCAGGCTGGTATCGCATTAATAACAGCATATTTAATCAAATCGACCCACCACAATAACCCCGTGTTAACCCCAGGTGAGTTGCGCTACCATAGCGCCTCACCCACTGTGATGCATATTCATGGATAAATCGGCCTTAATCACACAAATCATCAACGAACTTAGCATTGCCCTTGAGCATGCCTTAGCGGCAGCAGATGAAGCCCACAAAGGGGCCACACATGAACAAAGCAAAGCCGAAACTCAATACGACACCCTTGGCTTAGAGCACGCTTACCTTGCCGAAGGTCAAGCCCGTCGCATACAAGACCTTAAAGACAGCATTACCAAGCTTCATCACTTCACCCCTAAAAATTACACACAAGATGATGCCATTTACCTAGGTGCACTTGTTAAATTGGAGCCGTTAGATAAACCATCTATGTGGGTTTTACTGGCTCCAACAGCAGGCGGTATGAGTGTTCAATGGCAAGCATTAAACGTGCAAATCATTTCGCCTAATAGCCCAATGATGCAAGCCATACTTGGCCTGTACCAAGATGATGAGTTTAAACTCGCTAACGGCTTACGTTATCGGATATGCGAAGTACATTAAGCCACTAACAATGCCTGTGAGATGCCCATGCATCACATTAATAGTTCTGCGCGTAACTTATTTATGCTTTGAACAATGTATCAAGTTTGTTGCAGCAGCCGCCCTTTTGTTTCTTGCCACCAATTGCTACAGTGCATAGAGACTTTCGATAATCAATAATAAAAAACGAGATCATTATGGCCACAGCGCAGTACGATATTATTTTATTTGGTGCCACTAGTTTTGTCGGTGAAATATTAACTGGCTATATGATGAGCCAGTACGGCGACAAAAGTGATATCAAGTGGGCCGTAGCCGGTCGCAGTGAAGACAAATTAATAGCCACCAAACAAAAACACGGTGCCCACGAAATTGATCACATTGTTGCAGACGCTGCCAATGAACAACAACTTTTAGCCATGGTGAAACAAGCCCGTGTCATTGTATCAACGGTTGGCCCCTATGCACTTTACGGCGAGCCCTTAGTTAAGGCTTGTGCTCAAAACGGCGTTGATTACTGTGACCTGACAGGTGAAGTGCAATGGTATAAACGTATGGTTGATAAATACGAAACCACTGCCAAACAAACCGGTGCTCGTATTGTGCACTGCAGTGGGTTTGATTCGATTCCGTCTGATTTAGGTGTGTATTTTTTACAACAACACGCTCAAACTAAATTTGGCAAGATGTGTAGCGATGTAAAACTACGTGTCGCCAAACTAAGAGGGGGTGCCAGTGGTGGTACCGTTGCCAGCATGGTGAATATCGCCAAAGAAGCTGCAAAAGATCCGGCACTGCGTAAAGAATTACAAAATCCATATAGCATTTGCCCAAGTGGCCATGGCTTTAAACGTCGCCAAGAAAACATTAACGGCGCACAGTTTGACGAAGATTTTGACCAATGGATTGGGCCATTTGTTATGGCTGCGGTGAATACCCGAGTTGTGCATCGCAGTAACGCTCTTTTAAACAAAGCCTATGGTGATGATTTTCACTACAGTGAAGCCATGCTCATGGGTAAAGGCAAAAAAGGTAAAAGCCGCTCACGCAATATGGGCTGGGGATTAAATATCTTTATGATCATGGCAGCCATCAAACCAACGCGTTGGATTTTAGAGCGCTTTGTTTTACCCAAGCCTGGCGAAGGCCCAACACCGCAAGAGCAGTTAAAAGGCTGCTTTGATTATCGTTTTGTTGGCAAAACCGATGACGGCCAAACAATCAAAGTCAAAGTCACAGGCGACCGTGACCCAGGTTACGGCAGTACCGCTAAAATGTTAGGCCAAGCCGCGGTTTGTTTAGCGAACATTAGTAAAGAAGATAAACCTGGTGGCTTTTGGACACCGGCAACCATTTATCAGGAGGATTTAATCGAGCGTTTAATCGATAAAAGTGGCTTAACGTTTGAAGTATTAGAAGACTAAAACCTCATATTTCAACCTCCCTGAAAGAGACACACTAAAGTCATAGTACTGTGTGTCTCTGCCTTCCAATCATTAATGGTTTAAAATTAGTGTAGAATCTCCACCCTAACTTACTAAAGACTTGCACGTGATATGCAATAAATACACGTTTCATCCATTACTGAACATAAGAAGATACACATGAGTGACAATGTAATTAACCAACGAATAGAAGAAGCTCTTAAAGCCATTGTACCGTTTGCATTGCAAGCGGATGAAATCCTTGACGGTCTATCACAAGACAACAAAGCCAAATTTAAAGCCATTTTCCCCGAAGACAGTATTTTTACAGCAAGTGGCAATCGATTTTTGCCATACATGGAAGAAATTGATAATGACTTTAAAGCGCTACCAGAACAGCAAGACCCGGCCTATGAAACATTATTAACCCGTCTTGTAAAAAAAATGGAAGCCATTCAGCTGATACTGCAGTCATTTCATCAATTACGTGATTACGACGATGAACAAGAAAACCCAAATCGTCCTCTAAACAGTTAATTACTCTTCGTAAAACAAAAAAAGGTAAGCCATGCTTACCTTTTTTATGCCTTTAAAGCTAGTTTAAAACAGGCTGAGAATACTCTTCATGAAATTCATCAATTGTCATTAGCCGACCGCTGGCTTCATCCCATAAAATATATTTAAACGACTTAAGTACGTCATTTAATCGTATTGTCGGCACATCCTTAAATAAATCTTGATACTCTTCATGACACTCGCGTAATTTATAATTTGGGATACGCGCTGATAAATGATGTACGTGGTGATAACCAATATCCGCAGTAAACCAATGCAGTATTCGTGGCAAATCAAAATAACTGGTACCCTCAATGGCTGCGGTATTGTAATCCCAACCGTCATCACCTACCGCATACGAGCCTTCAAAATTATGCTGCACGGTGAATAAAATAATACCTAATGCACCAGCAAGAGAAAGTGCAATAAAATAAACAACCAGAAATGGCGTCGCCCCAAAAAGCCAACATCCCACTATTAGCAAGCTAAACAAAACCACATTATTGGCCGCCATGTGGCGATATTCTTTCCAGTTTGCCCAGTATCCTGTTTCAAACTGGCTGGCTATTTTGTTTATATCTATCTGGGGCTGCTTTAATTTTGATTTAACACAAAAAACAACAAACTGAAGTGATCCTTTTATCCAAGTAAAACGAGGTGAAAAAATGAAATACATAAACCCTGCGAATGGCGCCAATAAAATATTACGACTATTAACATAAGATTTTTGTTTTTTCTTAGACAGCTTTGCATATTCTTCGCTAGACAATACCGCCAATGGACCTCTGTACTTACTCCAATTACCATTGGTGGCATGATGATAGGCATGGTGCTTTGACCAAACGTATTCTGGCACACCACATAAAACCCCCATGATGAATCCGACAATTCTATTTTGCCAAGGTTTGACAAATAAACAGCCATGACCCGCATCGTGCATCATCATGAACACACGCATAATAAAAAGTATCAAAACACCAATGCAAAGAGCGGTTAGCCAATAAGAAATGGTTTGCGTCACAATGGCTAAATAGAAGAATAAACAGTACGGCAAAATAGTAGAAAGCACCTGATACAGTGCAAACCCATTATGCCTCACCGCATACTGGGTTATGAGATCTTGTTTTTTTTGTTTTAATTGATCAGTTGCAGTCATGGCAATTTTCCAGTGCATGTCACCTATACGGTGAGGAAATCAGTGATTTCAGCATACACTAGTTAAGACCATGAACCTTGTGCTTACGTCAAGTTGGCAGTTTTGCACCTATTTGTTAGCGCATAAAGAACAAACAAGCAAAAGAGATTTGTTTTGTTGCTTAGCTAAATTCAATCTTAAGACTGATTCAGTACAGGGTAATAAATATCCCCCCAATTTTCTTGCTCTGCATGAAGCATAATTTCGATCATTGTGGGCACAAGTGTCGATAATAACTGCACGCCATCTGTTACCTGCTCACGATTAATTTGGCTGCCATAAGTAGCACCGCCATGAATTAACTGATTACGCAAAACAAATAAACGATCAAGCACAATGCCTAAAAGCTCAGGTACATTTTGACGGCTTAAATGATTTAATGCCGATACACTTAATTGGTCAAACCGTTCACGCCAAGCATCGCTATTTACATCTTCACGCTTTGCTTGCCAAAAACCACTGTACACATACGGGTTTTTGATAAGTGCTTTCACTGGGCCAGAATAGGTTTGCCAAAGGCAGGCGTATATTTTTTTATCCACATCATGACTTACGAGTTTTTCGACAAAGCCTTGAAAGGCAAATCGTTCAGCCAATGATTCGCTGCCACCTTGATCCACCGCATAACATGCGTTAAACGCAATCCATAAACTCACCAATTGTAAGTCTATATCGTCTTGCTGCTTAGCCGCACAATTGAGCCAACTTAGTGCACGATGCAAACGGGTACCATGTGTATCAGAAAAATTATCACGCTTTGATTTTAAACATTTTTTCAGTTCGTCGTGTCGTTGTTGCAATGCCATATTATTTATTCTTTTGGCTAAAACAGGAATGCATCAAAGTAAAACAGATGGCGAGCGTAAAGGGAAGTTTGTATAGATGTGAGATGTGAGATGTTTTATAAGGTAATTGTACGAACTCGCACCTGCGAGTGAATCATTCATGTTTTAAGCGATTTGTTAATTGTATTCATTGCTGCTGTTCGGCCGCAGGGGCGGCCTCGTACATAGGATATTTAAATTGTATATTGCTGGGTTACGCTGCAGCAGTGTCTTCGCTTGTGACTTCACTTTTGCCATTGGTTGAGGCATCTTGAATATCAACTCGAAATATAGGGTTTGTTAGATATAAAAAAACCGCTTGTCTTTTAAAAGACAAGCGGTTTTTATTTAAATCAATTTAGTGATTAGTGGTGATGACCACCCACACCATGTACGTGGCCATGGGCTAGCTCTTCTGCTTCTGCTGGGCGTACTTGTTCAACACTGACATCAAAGGTAATGGTTAAACCGGCTAACGGGTGATTGGTATCCACATCAACATTAAACTTACCCACTTTAACAATGGTGACATCACGCATGCCTTTATCGGTATTCACTTTAACCGCTTGGCCTTTTTGTAATTTACCTTTTGTTGCCAAGTGTTTAATTGGAATGCGTTGTACACCGGCTTCGTTACGCTCACCATAAGCTTGCTCAGGTGTGAGTGTGACTTGAAATTGATCACCTTCGTTTTTACCCGCAAATTCAGCTTCTAATGCTGGCAAGATATTACCGTGGCCAAATAAAAACGTCATTGGGTGACCATTGGTGCTGGTTTCAAACGCTTTGCCGTCTTCACCAGCTAGGGTGTAATGAAAGTACACAACACTGTCTTTTTCGATGCTCATTTTTCTTCCTACTGTGTTAATTTTTCAATTAACGATTTGTATATATGGAAATTTTTAACGCAGTTGACCCGCGTTAAAGTCAAAATTTTACCAAGGTAACGTTTGGCCATTGCTGTGCCAAAAACCACCTGTATTGTCTAACGTTAATTCAGCTGTGCGCTCTAGAATACCTTTGGCAGCTTGGTCCGGTGTGATGTCGCCGTTAAAGCCAACCATGCGTGTTTGCACAAAACCTGGGTGAATCACAGCAACGGCTATGCCTTTTGGCTTCAGGTCCATGGCAAATGACTTGGTAAACGCATTTAATGCGGCTTTACTGGCACGGTATCCATAGTAGGCACCGCTGGTATTATCTTCGATGCTGCCCATACGGCTCGTGATATTCACCACTTTTGAGCCTTCCTTTAAAAATGGTAATAGGGCATGGGTCACTTTCAAAGGCGCCAGTGCATTCACCTCAAATTGTTCACGAATTTGATCCACTTCCATGGCATCTAGGGTTTCATTTTTAAATAAACCCGCATTGTTAATTAGAATATCTAATTTGAAATCTGGGCCTTGGGCCAATTCAAGCACTTGGGTGACGGAATCCATGGCATCATCTAGTGTCAGATCAATACCGCTGATCACAAGATCGGCAAGATCTTCGATTTCATCAGAGCTTTCACGGCACACCGCAATCACTTCACAACCCTGCGCCACATACTGTTGGGCCATTGATAAGCCGATACCACGATTAGCGCCTGTTATTAATACCACTTGTGACATACTGACCTCTACCTTGAATGTTGCGGGTTATTTTACATAGACTGTCACATTTTACTGCCTTTCCCCTTAAGAGGCACCCACGGTTTTGGCTATCTGGGCAAAAAGCCTGTTCTAAGGAGTTTTATGATTGAGAAAGTGGTCAACCCATCGTGCTTGCGCAATCAACACCCCATTTTAAAGGCATTATTACCTTGGTTATCAGAGCCTGGGCAATTATTGGAACTGGCCAGTGGCACCGGCCAACATGGGGTGTATATTGGCCAGCACCTGCCTCATATTCGCTGGCAGTTAACTGAGCACCCTTCTCAAATCCAACTATCACAACCTTGGCAACAAGCAGCCAATTTATCAAATGTATTGCCGTGTATTGAATTAGATATAAACCAACCGAATTGGCCTGCTGAACTTGGCCAGTTCCAATACAGTTTTTGTGCAAATTTATTGCACTATGTCAGCGAGCAAGAGGTTCATCATATTTTTAAGGCCGTCAGCCGCGTGCTAAATACACAAGGTTTATTTTTTTGTTATGGGCCGATTAATGAACAGGGCTTTACCAGCGACGGCAATGCCAGTTTAGATAAATGGTTAAAAGAAGACGTAAACGCACAAGCAGGAATCAAAGAGCTGAGTTTTTTACAATCCAGTGCACAGCAGCAAGGATTAACACTGAAGCAGCGCTTAAACTTACCGGCTAACAATGTGATTTTGATATTTGAAAAACAGTAATGGGTTACAAGGGAGAGTGTTGGCTGCGCCTGATTCATTATTCCGTGGATTAAAATAATGCATCACAACATCCATTTAAGCGCAGCCATGTCCTTGGCGACTTATATAAAGACAGTTGCAAAGATCCGTTTGCGACCGCTTTATGGGGATTCCCCAAAGTCTAGGCTTAATCCATTAAGCTTACTTATATTAACGGCTTGACGCCCGTAAGCTTTAGTAAAAATTAATAGGGTGATATTTGCGTGCCATGATCATGGTTTAACCACTCTAAATCAAACTGACTTAACCAGCTTAAGCTTGCTTGCGTGTCCCCTTCGCTAGGTCGATACTCCGCAGACACATAGCCGTGGTAATGGCTGTTTTTAATGTCTTCAAAAATCGTTTTGAAGTTCAGGTTGCCACTTAAAGGCTCGCCTCTTCCGGGCACATCTGCAAATTGAATGTGACCAATCATATTGGCGTGGTGTCGTAAGGTTTCATCGACGTTACCATCCATTATTTGCATGTGATAGATGTCGTACTGCATCTTTAAATTTGGATGATTAAGCTGCGACATGATATCCAACATTTGTTGCGTATGATGAATAATAAAACCTGGCATGTCTTTGGTGTTAACCGCTTCAAAGGTCACCAATATATTATGCTTTTGCATCACTGTGGCCGCTTTGGTTAAGTTGCGCTTTAGGGTTTCCATATATTGGGCGTACCTAGCCTCATCCAAGCAACGACCTGGCAATACATTCACCATTTTTACATCCAGTGCTTTAGCATAAATGCAAGCTTGTTTTAGTGCTTGTTCGAATTGTGCTTCTTTGCCCGTCACACAAGCAAGGCCTTCACCACCTGTCATCAGGTCATCGGCTGGGACATTGATCAAACACACATTGACACCGGCCTGCTGTTTAGCCGCCACCAAATCGGCCACCTTTTCATCGTAGGGAAACTGTATTTCGACGGTTTTAAAACCGGCATCTGCCGCTGCTTGGAATCGCTCAAGTAACGGCACCTCTGTAAAGAGCAAAGATAAATTCGCGACAAGTCTCATGATGAGGTCTCCTATTTTTGCTCGTCATTCGTGCTATCACTATTGAGCATAGCTTCATATAGCGTCACCAAGGTGGCTGGGTCTTTATCGGCAAAACCGTGACTGGCATGCTGGCGCATCAGTTGCGCGCCTAAACCTGACATGGGAGTCGCACTGCCAAGGGCTTTACCTAAATCCCCTGCCATATCCAAATCTTTAAGAAGGGTTTTTACATGCCATTTAATTTCGTCAAAGTCCTGTACTGCCATGCGAGAACCGGTTAGCTGTAAGGGGATGCTGTCGGCAAAGCCACCGGTTAATGCCTGTGGAATTTTCGCGGCATCGACCCCCGCTCGTTTTGCCATGGCCATCACCTCTGCGATGACCAATACATTGCAGCTAACGATCATTTGATTACAAATTTTGGTGGTTTGCCCCGAACCACTTTTACCCATATAAGTTAAACGCTGACCAAGATTTAGCAGTAACGGCTCAACACTGCTGACCACACTCTCATCTCCGCCAGCCATCATGGCTAACGTACCGGCTTGGGCTCCGGCAACACCGCCTGAAACAGGACAATCGACCCATGACACACCTTTGCTTGAAACCTGCTTGTTTAAAACGTTTGTGGCATCTGGGCTAATGGAGCTAAAGTCCACGATGATTTGACCTTTACGCAAGTAAGGCAGCAGTGACTCAACAACCTCTTGTACCGCTTGAGTATTAGAGACACACAACATAATCACGTCACATTGCTGGGCAATATCAGCAATAGAGGAGGCTTGAGAAGCACCTAATTCAACCAAGGGTAAACACTTGGTGGGATTACGATTCCATACAGATAATGAAACCCCTGCAGTAAGTAAACGCTTACACATTGGCAGGCCCATCAAACCAATCCCAATAAAACCGACGTGTGTCATAATGATCCTTATACTTTTGTATCTTGATTGATCTATTCTAACAAAACGAAGACACAATTTAGTGAATTAACCGCATCCTGTTCGCTAACTTCAACAGGGTGTTCTAAGCTTAGTAACAGTATAACAGTGGACGTCAGTATGAACTTATCTAGCTTATTTGATCACAGCCAAAACCTTCCTAATATCCCTAAGGTCGTACAAGAACTCATTCAGACCTTTAACCAGTCTGATTTTGATATGGATGAAATCGCAAAGAAAATCAGTCTTGACCCAGTACTCACCGCCAAAGTGCTGCGCCTTGCAAATTGCGCCCATTACGGTGTGAGCCGGACCATTTCAAGTACAACCGATGCTTCGGTATTACTGGGTTTCTCAACCCTTAGAACCTTGGTATTAGCATCTGGTATTACAGGGGCCATGCAAAGCCCGCCTGGGTTTAATCGAAAAGAGTTTTGGCGAGATAACTTCGCTGTGGCTGCCATTGCAAAGTGGATGGCGCCGTATTGCAAAATCAACCCTGAGACTGCATTCACCTGTGGCATGTTGCACAGTATTGGCGAGTTACTCATACAATTGCTAGCACCTCAGGAGGCCAAAAAAATTCACGCAGCGGTTGAAGCTGGGGGCAAGCTTGCCAGTGTTGAAAAATCCATGCTGGGTTACACCTATGCCGATGTGGGTGCTGAGTTAGCGAAACGCTGGAAATTCCCAGATGAAATTGCAGATGGCATTCTTTACCACTGCCATGAAGATTTAGCTAATTTAGAGCAACCCTTAGCAGGCTTATTGCATTTGGCATTGTATATTCATACTTGCCATAAAATGGGATTGTCAGCCGAAGAAATCTTAAAGGACTTCCCGTTGGATATTGCCAAGGCAATTGAAATGGATACTGACAAAGCACTTTCTGATCTTGAGAATGTAGATGGCATTGAATCCGGTATGGATACCTTATTGGAAGATATCGCTTAATATTTACAACCCCCTTCAACTAAAACCAAACAAGCTACCTAGGTAGCTTGTTTGGTTTTATGGTTTGAAAAATACCACCGTGCAATCATCACTAACGCAAATATCAGCAGTGGTACTGCAATTAAATTCAGCGCAAACCAACCATAATTAAAAACAATCCAACCAGCCGACAATGACATCACTGCCTGTGTACTGAATACACAAAAGTCATTCATGGCCTGTACAGTAAAACTTTCTTGTTTGTCATATTGTTGAGATAACAATGTGGTGCCGCCGACAAACAAAAAGTTCCAACCTATGCCTAAACAGACCAAAGCGCTCCAATATCCCCAATAACTTTGATCTAAGATTGCAATGGTGATCGCCACACTCATTACAATTAATCCAAGCAGTAGCATGGTAAACAAACTGAACATTCTAAATAAAAATGGCGCAAATAATGATGGTATAAACATCGCCATAATATGGCTTTGAATCACCGTTTTTGTGTCATCCAGTGGGTAGTTTTGAATCTCGCTCATACTCACAGGGGTTGCCGTCATAATTAAACTCATGACACCAAATGCAACCGCAGCACTTGCAATTGCAGCTCCAATGCCGGGTATGGTAAATAAATTCAACCATGAACGCTTAAGGTAAGTAGGATCAGGGGCCGCATCAATCACGGCAAAGGGCATGACACTCAGTAATACTAATAAACCGACATGACACAGTGCCAATAAAATAAAGCTGCCACTAAATGACGTAGCAAATAAGTCTTTGCCCTGCATAGCAATCTCAGGACCAAGCCAAGCGGCTACTAATCCTCCTAACATCACGACACTGGCTGTGATAGCGACTTTATCAGCCGACACCCATTCAATTGCGGCAAAGCGAAACTGCTGCACAAACGCCATGTGCATACCCAATAAAAAGATGCTGAAACATAGCCCGAAAAAATTCTCACCACGCACACTATAAAACGCCAGAATTGATCCTAAGATAGCGATCAACGTGGCGTAAACAAAACCACTGCGTCGCCCAATACGCTTCATAATAAATGCAGCTGGCATACTACTGACTGCGCCACCGACGACTAAAGCAGCAACGGGTAAGGTTGCCAATGCATGAGAGGGGGCAAACAATACACCTAAAAATCCCCCCACAAAAATCACTAAAGGGGCCGTCAGCATACCGAGGGCTTGTGCTATGGCTATCAACCAAACAGGATACGGAATCGAAAACACTTAGACGTCCTTTAAAAATAAAAAAAGCATCTAATGATGCTTTATATGTATTGAGTATGCCTATTTTTTATTGGGTATCAAACTCAAGCTTAGACTAAGCAGGTGTCCTTACCCTTTTCATTAAAAACGTGCGTGTAATTCACCACAACGGATCTCAGCCTGTTCAACGGTACGGTTGATAATCTCTTGCACGCTAGGTTGGTCATTAATTAAACCTTGGGTTTGCCCAATAAATTGCACACCTGTGTCTAAATCACCATCCACTGTCGCTGCTTGAATTTTTTTGGTTGCCGCACCAAACAAGCTAAGCAGTTTTATTTTATCAAACTGCACAACTAGGCCTGCAAGAATAGTCGTAACCGGCATGTTAGCAATTTTTGCAGCTTGTACGCTGAGTAGTGCCGCCTTTATAAAACTAATCGGCTTCTTCATGGCTTTTACCGATGCAGGGGTTTTCATCACCCGTGCATATAAGCCATCAAAGTTATTGCCATAAATGGTTTGATTTTCATCACGTTCAACCACGGCATCTTTGGTTTTTTGATGCAGCGGGCTTTCTTTACTGGTTGCAAAACGTGAGCCCATGGCAATACCATCCGCCCCGAGTGCTAACGCTGCTAGTAAACCGCGACCATCTGCAAAACCGCCTGTGGCTATGACCGGAATATTTACTTTAGATGAAATGGCAGGCACCAATACTAAGGACGTGACATCGCCACCGTGAGCCGCAGCTTCGTGACCGGTAACCAGTAACGCATCGGCTCCAATTTTTTCAGCGCTTTTAGCATGTTTCTCAGAAACCACTGTTGCAATCACTTTACCGCCATATTCATGTGCCGCTTTCACGATCCAGTCGCCTTTTCCTAATGAAAAGTTGATAACGGGGACTTTTTCTTCAAGTGCCACTTTTGCATTATCGGTGGCACCAGGCATCATCAATGTGGCGCCAATACCAAATGGCTTGTCGGTTAACGTGCGAACCTTTCTGATGGCATCACGTGTTTGTTCTTTATTTAATGGCCCTGTAGCCAAAATACCCAATCCACCTGCGTTACTGACCGCAGCAACTAACTCAGGTGTGCTGATCCAGCTCATGCCAGGCAATAAAATTGGGTGCTCGATACCCAGTAATTCGGTAATTGGGGTTTTCATTTTATTCTCCGCATTTTTAGGCAGTATAACCCTTGTAGTAAATTGAGAAACTGGCTTTAATGAACAAGTTATTAGCAGGAACTGACAATGTTTTTATTTTTAAACACTCAAAATTCTACTTTTACTTCCCTCATGTGGTGGTTACTGGCTGTTTTACGCTAGGTTTCACCATGCCTGGCTGTTCTATGCTAGGCAAAACACCTTACATTTAGCAGCCTTATTTAACTGACAGCATTAACAAGGAGCAGGCTGTGACATCACAATTTAAACTAGGGTTAGGCTTGGCATTAGTGGCAAGTTTTATGTTTTCATTGAAACCCATTCTCATTAAAGAAGCTTATGCACTGGGTGCCAATAGTGAAGGCTTGATGGTATTACGGATGTGGTTTGCATTTCCTTTTTATTTGGCGTTGCTCATTTGGCAATATCCGCAATTAGCATCCAAAAAACGTTACATTGCATCCGCCGTTGCCACCGGTTTTTTGGGCTACTTTCTATCTAGTTATTTAGATTTATTAGCGCTAGAAAGCATCAGCGCCCATGCTGAGCGAATTATTCTATACGCTTACCCAAGCCTTGTTGTTCTGATCAAAGCAGCATGGGATAAAAAGATGCCATCTAAAAATGTGCTGTTTGCTGTAGTGATTGTGTATGCAGGGCTGATTGTACTATTGCCCGGTGAATTTACCCTACACGGTTCTTGGTTGGGTTTAATGCTTATGCTCAGCTGTGCAGTGACATTTGCTATCTATGTACTACTCAGCAAACCTTTAATTGAAAAACTCGGGGCGGGATTATTTACATCCATAGCCATGGTGAGCTCGTGCTTATTCACACAAGTGAATTTATTGAATACGCCGATACAAGCGGTGTTAGATTATTCATGGAGTATTTATGGCTATGGCTTTGCACTCGCATTTTTTAGCACCGTGATTCCAAGCTACGCCATGAGTGCCGCCATTGCGCGTATTGGTTCAGAGCGTACAGCCATAACCGGCACCACTGGCCCCTTATTCACAACACTGTTAGCGGTTTGGATTTTAGGTGAAACCCTCACTGGGTTTCACCTAGCAGGGCTGGGACTGGTTATCTTAGGTGTATTTTTAATTAGTAAGCCAATATCGGCTATTAAATAGCGGGAATATTCTTACTTAATTCTAAAGGCATTTGATAGGTGCTCTCGCCGTTCATTGTAAACGGATCAAAATCACGGGTTTGGGAATACTTTAGGTTTATCTCATCCGTGATTTTTTTCTCTGGCACAAATGCCATCTGCCAAGTGTCAAAGTCCCTGTGAAAAATTTGACTGTAACCAAGCAAAATTATGCCGTCGTGGCGGGGGTCTTTTAAAATTCGATGGTAAGCATCATTCACCGCTTCTCTACTGCCTTCAATACACTGCAAGAAATACTTCCGATTAAAGCATAAGACACCTGTTATGTTTTGATCTTTATTTCGCTTACGTGCGGTTTCCAAGATATGGTCTATATCCTCGGTTTTAAAAACACTGGTCACTTTACTGCAATAGATTAAACGCATTAGATACATGACTAGCCCACTTTTAAACACCTATATACTTTTCAGGTTAGACTAATTCCAAGGGTTTAAAGCGGTATATCTTAAGTCACTTATAAGCTTTTATTATATTCGAATCCTTTTCGTCATGAATTATGATCTATATAAGATCAGCATCAAGCTACCACTGAATTCTGGCAACGTTATCTTTTTCAATGCACAAAAAAAACGCGTTACCTTGTAAAAGATAACGCGCTTTTAATCAGCCTAGTGTTTATTACAGGCTAAGTGTCTTCTCACCACGAGCGATACCAGATACACCTGTACGCACTGTTTCTAAAATACAGTTTGTACCAATGGCTTCGATAAACGCTTCTAGCTTATCGGTGGCACCGGTTAGCTGTATGGTATAAACGTTTGCAGTTACATCTACAATTTGACCACGGAAAATATCCGCAGTACGTTTAATTTCAGCACGTTGTGAACCTGACGCTTTTACTTTGATTAACATCAGTTCACGCTCAAGATGCGCACCTTCAGTTAAATCAACCAGCTTCACCACTTCAATTAATTTATTTAATTGTTTAGTGATTTGCTCAATTACACGGTCCGGACCTGACGTCGTAATCGTCATACGAGACAACGTTGGGTCTTCAGTTGGCGCAACGGTTAACGTTTCAATGTTGTAAGAGCGCTGAGCAAACAAACCTACCACACGTGCTAAGGCACCCGGTTCGTTTTCTAATAAAATGGAAATTATATGTCTCATTAGGTGCGCTCCGTTTTACTTAACCACATGTCACGCATGGTTCCCATTGGCACCTGCATTGGGTAAACATGTTCTTCTGGATCTACTGCTACGTTTACAAATACTAAACGGTCTTTGTACTTACCAAAGCAGTCATCCATAGCACCTTGAAGCTGGTCTTTGGTTTCAACGTTAATACCTACGTGACCATAACTTTCCGCTAACATGGTCCAATCTGGTAGTGACTCCATGTAAGAGCTTGAGTGACGACCTTCATAGTTCATATCTTGCCATTGGCGAACCATGCCAAGATAACCATTATTTAAGCAGAAAATTTTCACAGGAATGCCGTACTGTAAACACGTCGACATTTCTTGAATGTTCATTTGAATCGAACCTTCACCCGTTACACACACAACCATTTCATCTGGGAAGTTTAATTTAACCCCCATGGCCGCAGGGAAACCAAAGCCCATGGTGCCAAGGCCACCAGAGTTGATCCAACGGTTTGGTTTATCAAACTTATAATATTGCGCAGCAAACATTTGGTGCTGACCTACGTCAGAACAAATATAAGCATCACCATTAGTGGCTTTCCATAAACCTTCAATTGCTTCTTGTGGTTTTAACAAGCCGTTGTCGTTTTTCTCGTACTCGCCGCCATGACGCTTGCGCCATTCTTCAATTTGTTTCCACCAAGACTCAATGGCTTTTTGATCTGGCTTTTGGCCTATCTCAGCGATGATTTCTAAGAAATCATCCAATACGCTATCCACTGGGCCGACAATTGGAATATCAACGGTTACTGTTTTAGAAATCGAAGATGGGTCGATATCAATGTGTACAATTTTCGCATCTGGGCAAAACTTGCTTACCGCATTGGTTACACGGTCGTCAAAACGAGCACCAATGGCTAGGATCACATCAGAGTGATGCATGGCCATGTTAGCTTCATAAGAGCCGTGCATACCCAGCATACCCAAAGACTGACGATCAGTAGCCGGGTAAGCACCTAAACCCATTAGGGTTTGGGTAATTGGGTAGTTTAATTCACGTACCAATTTGCGCAGCTGCTCAGACGCTTGGCCTAATACCACGCCACCGCCTGAATAAATCATTGGGCGCTTAGCCGATAGTAATAACTCAACCGCTTTGCGAATTTGACCGCTATGGCCTTTCGCTGGGGGTGCGTAAGAGCGAATTTTTACTTTTTTAGGGTAAGAGAATTCATGGCGATCATTTGGAATCGTCATATCTTTAGGAATATCAATTACCACAGGGCCCGGGCGACCAGACGTTGCAATGTAGAACGCCTTTTTCACCGTATCGGCAATTTCGCTTGGGTGCTTAATGCTGAAGCTGTGTTTCACGATCGGACGAGAAATACCCATCATATCGGTTTCTTGGAACGCATCATCACCAATTAGATGGCTCATTACCTGACCGGTAATCACGATCATAGGGATCGAATCAGTGAATGCAGTCGCAATACCAGTAATGGTATTGGTTGCACCAGGACCAGACGTCACCATTACCACACCAGGCTTGCCTGTAGCGCGAGCGTAACCGTCAGCCATGTGAGTAGCCGCTTGTTCGTGACGTACTAAGACGTGCTTGACCGCTTCTTGTTGATAAAACGCATCATACACGTGTAACAAGCTACCACCTGGGTAACCATAAACATATTCAACACCCTCTTCGTGAAGGGAGCGAACTAACATTTCTCCGCCGGAAAGCATTTCCACCGTTTTTTCCTCTCATCCGCAAGCTCGCCTTGTGCGAGCTGGAAATTCATTGCAATAGGATTGTTTGACGCTAAACCATCGTCAAATCTACCGCACCGTACTGGCCTTGGGCCAGGATGTAACGGGTGATAAATAACTTGTAGTTATTCACCAAGATCAGCTGCATCTTAGGCAACCGATTCGAATTCGGCTGAACTGAGGTCATCAGTCCAGAAAGATCACCAAAAGCCTTTACGGGGGTGTCCGTTGGAGGCTAAAAATTTGGGCTGCTAATTTTGACAGCACCACTCTTTAAGTCAAGCCAAATCAGGCCTTATAGCCTTGATTTTGCTTGACATTTAATGCTTTGAGCACTCAGTGCTTTGCTTTTGTGCAAAAATCGTTAAAGTTGCTCTTTATTGAACTTATAAACACAAAAAGAATTCACACTATGCGCGTAATAACCTCACTTTTTACCTTGTTTTTACTGGCTTCTGCCCACGCTGGACAAGTTTACAAGTGGACCGATGAAAACGGTCAGACCCACTTTTCACAGTTTCCACCAGCAACCGCCCCCGCTGAAAACATTGAAGTGAATGCACCAAAAGCCGCTAATTCTAAACAAGCCACTGAGCAGTTACAAAAAATGCGTCAACAGCTTCAAGAGCAGGTAGTCGATCGCACCACAGAATCTGAAGAAGAAAAACAAGCAGCAGAAGAAGCCCAGCGTATGGCAGAAAACTGCAAAAAAGCCAAACAACGTTTAACTGACCTTAAAAACAATGGTCGTATTTACAGAACATTAGAAAACGGTGAACGCGAATGGTATGACGAAAAGGGTCGTGAAAACCTCATCAAAGATGCGCAAAAGGATGTAACCAAGTACTGCTCTAAATAGCCCTCAGCACCACAACCGGCAAGGCTGACAGGCTAATCTGTCAGCCAAATACAACTTGCCATGCGCCCTGTGACACCATCGCGACGATAACTAAAAAAACGAGATTCATCCGTAAACGTACAAAACTCGCCGCCATAAACCTGCTTAACGCCAGCCGCCAGCAGACACAAACGAGCAAGTAAATACAAATCGGCCATCCACTTATTGGCATTATTTGATGGTTGGAAACAAGCGGCATGAGCGGGGTTCTTAGCGGTAAACAGGTCTTTGACCTCTTGCCCTACTTCAAAGGCATCAGGGCCAATTGCAGGTCCTAACCAAGCCATAACTTGATCAGCTTGATCAAATTCATCCACGGTATTTTCCAACACTCCGTCAAGTAAACCACGCCAACCTGCATGGGCTGCGGCCACTTGAGTGCCTTGTGTATTACAAAACAACACAGGCAAACAATCTGCTGTCATTACGGTACAAACTTGATTAGCAGTATTGGCAAAACTGGCATCCGCATCACACACACCTTTGTAGTTGGTTGCATGCATTACATGAGTACCGTGAATTTGGTTCAACCATAATGGCTGTGCAGGTAAATATTGCGCTAAACGCTGGCGATTGAGCTGCACATGCTCAATGTTATCCGCCACATGCACACCCAGATTCAAAGAGTCATAAGGGGCAAGGCTTACACCGCCCGCTCTGATCGTGCTGACACATTTGACGTTTTCAGGCGCGGGCCAGTTGGGCTGAATAAAATCCAATGCTTGAGTCATTAGTAATCTGCTGAGCCGTGATGTTCTGCGTCGTATCGTAATTCATCCAGCAGCTCTTCAAAGTCTTCCGGTAAATCCACTTCCCAGCTAACAAGCTTGTTAGTTGCTGGATGATGTAATTCTAATTTTTTTGCATGCAGCGCTTGGCGCGGAAAATCTCGTAAGACTTCACGCAACTCATGGCTTACCCCTTTTGGTAAGCGCACACGACCACCATAAGTGGCATCACCCACCAGCGGATGCTGAATATGAGCCATATGCACTCGAATTTGGTGAGTACGGCCCGTCTCTAATTTCACACGAACATGGGTATGGGTTGGAAACTGAGACAGTATTCGATAATGGGTAATGGCTTCTTTACCCGTTGGATGCACCGCCATTTTTGTACGGTCTTTCATATGGCGAGCAATGGGCTCTTTTACGGTACCACCACCGGTTAATGTACCCTGTAAAACCGCCTCATATTCACGGCCCATTTCACGTGACTGCAATTGCTCAACCAAATGGTTTTGGGCTTGTAAGGTTTTTGCCACCACCATTAAACCCGTGGTGTCTTTATCTAAGCGGTGAACAATGCCCGCACGAGGAATGTTTTGTAGCTCTGGGCAGTGGTACAGCAAGCCATTCAGTAATGTGCCGGTATGATTACCTGCCGCTGGGTGCACCACAAGATTCATGGGCTTATTGATGACGATGATATGCTCGTCTTCAAAGACAATAGGAAAATCGATTTTCTCAGGTAGCCATTCGCCTTCAGCCTGCATAACCACATCAATTTTCAGTATTTCACCACCAACTAATTTTTCCTTCGGTTTGCGCGTTTCACCATCAACGGTCAAATTGCCATCCACGATCCATGTTTTTAGACGTGCTCGGCTATAATCAGGAAAGAGCTGAGCCGCAATTTGGTCAAAGCGCTTGTTGCCCAATTCATTGGGGATCTTGATGCTGTGTTGAATCTGTTCTGACATGGTTAAACCTTTGAACTAAAGCGCCCATTGTGAATCACACCTAGTTAAGCCAGTCTTGCCCGAAACGGCTAAAAGACACATAAGTAACCTTGGTGATTAGCGCGCCCTATGGTTAAATTGCGCGCTGACACAACAATAACAGTAAATATTTTGAATATTATATCAGATAGACCTATGCGAATTCTCTTGATCCTTGCTACAAGCTTAATTTTAGTGGCCTGTTCCAGTGACGGTAAGCGTCCGGGCGATGAAATGACCGAACGTGAAATCTATGAAAAGGCCGTTGAGGCCATTGATAATGAAAACTACTTTTTAGCCATTGAGACCCTACAGCAGCTAGAAAATAAGTACCCATTTGGTAATTTCAGTGAACAAGCTCAGCTAGAAATGATTTTTGCCCAGTTTAGCGCACAAGAATTAGAGGGCGCTCGCGCCAGTGCTGAGCGTTTCATTCGCTTGCACCCAGAACACGAGAACGTAGATTATGCTTACTATTTAAAAGCATTAAGCAGTTACGAGCTGGGTTTAAGCTTAGTTGAGCGCTATTTTGCTGATGATGAGTCTCAGCGTGATCCGCAGCCGGCTCGTGACTCATTCCAAGAACTCAATGAATTAATTCGTAAATTCCCAGAAAGCCAATATGCTCCCGATGCTCGCCAGCGCATGATTTACCTGCGTGACCGTTTAGCTCTTCATGAAGTGCATGTGGCTCATTACTATCTTAAACGCCACGCTTATCTGGCCGCTGCTAACCGTGGTCGTAATATCGTTGAGAATTACCAAGGCACTAAACATGTGGCCACTGGCTTAGCGTTAATGGTTGAAGCCTATGAGCTGTTAGGTCAGCAAGACTTGGCAGACAAAAGCTTAGCGGTTTTAAAGGCTAACTTTCCAAAACACCCTCAACTTAAAAAGGGTAAGTTGGTTCACAGTGGCTGGGCACAAAAAGACCGTAAAAGTATTTGGAATGTGATTACTTTAGGGTTGATTGATTAATCTAAAGTAACCACCCATAAAAAAACCGACACTTGTGTCGGTTTTTTTATGGGTCTAATAAACACGTTTTAATTAATGACCAATCTTCCAGCCATTGGTAATAGGATAACGACGATCTCGGCCAAATCCTCTTTGGGTTAAGCGAACCCCCACTGGCGCTTGGCGGCGCTTGTATTCATTCACATCCACTAAACGAAGGACTCTGCGCACATCTTCTTCAATAAAACCTTTGGCCGTGATACTCACCGCACTTTGATCTTCTTCAATATATAAACGCAAGATTTCGTCCAATATTGGATAAGGTGGTAATGAATCTTCATCCACCTGATCTGGTGCAAGCTCTGCCGATGGCGGACGTGTGATCACTCTTGGAGGAATGACTTCTTTTAGGGTGTTACGGTATTTCGATAACTCAAATACCAAGGTTTTATAAACGTCTTTTAATACACCAAACCCACCGGCCATATCGCCGTACAAGGTAGCGTAACCCACAGCCATTTCACTTTTATTGCCCGTGGTTAACACCATGTATCCTTTTTTATTACTCATGGCCATGAGCATGACACCCCGACAACGGCTTTGCAGATTCTCTTCTGTGGTATCGACTTTTGTGCCAGCAAACTCATCACTGAGTATTTCCATAAAGCTGTTGTACATAGGCTCAATTGGTAAAACCTTGTATTGCACACCTAAACGATTCGCTTGATCTTCAGCATCATGCAGACTCATTTGAGAGGTGTATTTAAATGGCATCATTACCGCTTCGACCCGCTCTTTACCCAGCGCATCAACCGCAATCGCTAAAGTTAAGCCAGAATCAATGCCACCGGACAACCCTAACAACACCCCTTTAAAGCCGTTTTTATTGACATAATCTCGTACACCCAATACTAACGCATCGTAGATATTGGCCAGCTTTTCTTGCTCTGGTGCTTTTGAACCATCAATTGCCTGACAAGTGCCTTGATTAAATTTAAGGTTCACCACATCAAGGGATTCTTGATAATGAACACTACTTGCACACACATCACCTTGCGCATTTACGACCAATGAGCCGCCATCAAATACCAACTCATCTTGGCCCCCCACTAGGTTCACATACACAATTGGCATATGCCCTTGTTGTGCACGTTGCTTAAGTAGATCTTTACGATGTTGGGATTTATCAATATGAAAGGGTGATGCATTTAAATTCAGCATGCATTGTGCGCCATTTGACTTGGCATCCTGCATCACATTTGCCTGCCATATATCTTCACACACGCTAATTGCACAAGGCACGCCTTTGATATTTACAATTGAGCTAACTTGCCCTGCGGTAAAATAGCGTTTCTCATCAAATACTTGGTAGTTTGGCAAATGCTGCTTAGCGTATTCGTATTCACAATTACCATTAAAATAGATACCTGCCATATTAAATAGCTGGCCATCCACACGCTTGGGATAACCCATTACGATATAAATGGGTAACTTGGCTTGCTTGATTAACTCTATGGCTTCATTGATGCGCGTATCAAGGCTTGAGCGGAATAACAGGTCTTCAGGTGGATAACCTGTAAGGGTTAATTCAGGAAAGACAATGACGTCTGCGGCGCTATCAAGCGCTTGCTCTGCGCACTCAATTACACGCTGAGCATTGCCTGCGATATCACCTACTAACAGATTAATCTGCGCTAAACAGACCTTTAAAGCTTGTTCGGACACCATTACTACCTTGATTCCAACCACGAAAGCCCCGTATTCTGCGAGAATTGTAAACTTTGGGCAATCAAAACCATGCAGTCATCCCATCGCCAACACCCTATTTACCCTTTTTATGGGTATTTCACCTTAGGGGTGGCCTCATTATTCATCGGCTTTTACCTATTTGAAGAGCAACTTCAATGGTGGCAAGCCGATGCGCCTAAAATGCTGCCCATTGTTTTAGGCTGCTACCTAGCCCTGGCGATTGCCAACATTGCCCAATCAAAACGCCAAGATGTGTTTCGCTTAGATCAGTTTTTAGTCAATCAAATGATTGAGATTTTAATCATGGGGGTATTGATGATTTACATCACCCCAAATCAACAAGACCTTGCTCTTATTTTGTTATTTCATGTGGGCATCGGCAATTTACTGGTGAGTAAACGTTATGGTTATTTATTAGCTGCCATGGCCACCATCATGGTGCTAGCACAGGGTTTTTTACATCCTCTTAGCATTGTGGCCGACAGAGCTTTATCTGGTAGCTTGATCTGCATATTGTTTTTTATTGAGGCATTCCTCACCCAAGTCATGCGCTCCAATCTAAAAGAAGTGGAGATCGAAGCAAAACAAACCAGAGAGCAGCTTAATAGTTCTGCCAAGTTAAATGATCTGATTATCGAGCGAATGCATACCGGTGTTTGCTTAATTAATAACGCAGGGCATGTAATTCGAGTGAATCGAGCGGCACAAGAGCGCATCCCCAATATCGAGCTCCATAAATTAATACCCGAACCACTGTTTGAGCGTTTTAAATACTGGCAAGAATATAACCTGCAAAATGAAAACGAGGTCAGCGTGAGCTTCAACAAAAATATTAATCCCGTTTTCATTTATTTTGCCAGTATTGATGACACCAGCACGCTTATCTTTATGGAAAATAAAGAAACCGTTATGCGCAAAGCCCATCAGTTTAAATTGAATTCATTAGCCAGAATGGCTGCCAGCATTGCCCACGAAATTCGCAATCCACTAAACGCCATTAGCCACGCATCCCAGCTACTGGCTGAAAACCACACCCTTACCTCTCAAGATAGGCGTTTGTGCGATATCATTTTTAATCACTGTCAACGTATGGATGCCATCATTAACAACGTCATGCAGATTAGTAAGCGCAAACCATCTGATCTAAAATGGATTCAACTAAATCATTGGTTAATAGATGTAACCCATGAATTAAGCGAACAGTTCAATTGTGCAATACATGTAAAAGGGGAAGCGCTTGATATTCGATTCGACCCATCCCAATTGCACCAAATACTATTAAACCTTACTCAAAATGCTACACGGTACGGCGAAGCGAATCATATTAACGGCATTAGTATTCAACTATTACGCATCGACAACCGCCCATGTCTTCGCTTTAGGGATTCAGGCCCTGGTTTAAACAAAGAAGTACTTGAATATCTTTATGAGCCTTTTCACACAACCTCCGCTGACGGTACCGGCCTAGGACTGTATTTAATCAAAGAGTTGTGTGAAGCAAATCATGCTGAGATACGTTATGATCAAACATACAAAGATGGGGCCCAGTTTGATATTTTATTCGCCCATGATTTCGGAAAACAAAAGGATTCAAAATGAGTCATATCCTCATCGTGGATGACGAACCCGATATTTTAGAACTCATTTCAATGACCATTGATCGCTTAGGTTTTCACTACGAAACCGCATGTTCTGTTGCAGACGCTAAGCATCAACTGAGTCAACGTACGTTCGATTTATGCTTAACAGATATGCGACTGCCTGACGGCTCTGGTCTTGATTTAGTGGCCCATATTCAAACTCAATATGAAACGATGCCGGTGATTGTTTTAACCGCTTATGGCAGTGTAGACATTGCTATTGATGCCATGAAACAAGGGGCTTTTGACTTTTTATCCAAGCCTGTTGAACTTGAAAAACTCAAAACAACCATTAAAACGGCCCTGTCTTTATCACACGACATTGAAACACCTAACCAAGATTCCGCCGACATACCCAGCATGATCGGTGTATCTTCCGCCATGTCGAAATTAAAAGAACAGATTAAAAAAGTCGCCCGCAATCAAGCGCCTGTTTTTATCCACGGTGAATCTGGCTCCGGTAAAGAACTGGTAGCAAGAGCCATTCATCAACTTGGTGCAAAACAAAATCAACCATTTATCGCTGTTAACTGCGGTGCCATTCCATCAGAACTCATGGAAAGTGAATTTTTTGGCCACAGGAAAGGGGCATTTACAGGAGCTACTCAAAACAAAGAAGGCTTTTTTCAAGCTGCCAATGGTGGCACATTATTTTTAGACGAAGTAGCCGACTTGCCACTTTCCATGCAAGTAAAATTGTTACGCGCCATTCAAGAAAATGTTATTCGTCCTGTGGGCAGTGAAACAGAAGAAAGTGTGGATGTAAGAATCCTGTCAGCCAGCCATAAAAATTTACAAAATGAAGTTGCCAATCAATCTTTCCGTGAAGATTTATTTTACCGTTTAGATGTCATTAATTTACAAGTGCCACCTCTTCGCAATAGAAAAGAAGATATCACTGACCTTAGCCAGCACATTATTAAACGCTTAACTACTTCCCTAGAAATACCGGCCATATCTTTGGACAAAAGTGCAATTGAGGCACTGAATCAATATGAGTTCCCGGGAAATATTCGTGAGCTTGAAAATATTCTACAACGTGCAATGACCCTAACAGATGGGCAAACCATTTACGCAACCGACCTTGCATTAAAAACAGTAAAAACCAAAAACACCTCTGCACCACACGCTCTGCAACCTGGGCAATCACTGGAAGAGTATCTTGAAGAAATTGAACGGGACATACTAAAAGAAACACTCGAGCAATGCCGTTGGAATAAGACAGCAGCCGCTGAGCAACTAGGCATGACATTTAGATCCATGCGCTATCGTTTGAAGAAACTGAATATTGAGTAAATTTTATACTTTATTCTAAGTGAAATTATCATATAGCGCTTTAAACTGGGTACACGTTCTCAAATAACTGCATACAAGGAGGTATACAGTGCGAGGATTTACCTTAATTGAGCTAATGGTGGCCACCACCATACTTATCTCATTTCTAGCGCTTGGTGTCCCCACCATGCAAAACCTCATCGAGCGTCACCATAGTCGCACTGACTTTTATACCTTAAGAAAAACACTTGCCAGCGCAAGAGGGCTTGCGCAAAGTAAATCGATCAACGTATCGGTGTGCCCCACTCAAGGTCAAAGCTGCTCATCTAATTGGAACCACTCAATCACCACCTTTCATGATGC
Organism: Bermanella sp. WJH001; assembly: GCF_030070105.1. NCBI lineage: Bacteria > Pseudomonadati > Pseudomonadota > Gammaproteobacteria > Oceanospirillales > Oceanospirillaceae > Bermanella > Bermanella sp. WJH001. The sequence continues at coordinate 1,361,017 of NZ_JASJOO010000002.1, forward strand.
AAACCTCAACAATGTGATTGATGATGGCGAAGAAGTATTTTTCAGTACCACCATCAGTAGTCGCCATGGCTACTGGCTTAAAACCAAAGCAAAACAGAACTTCGTGCGATTCAACCCATTAGGCCACGCATTTTCCTCTGCCAGCACCTTTTTATACTGCCCATTTTCTGATCACGACAAACTCGCCAAAAGCATCGTTATTAGCTTTCAAGGCAGAATCCGAACCGCAGCCTACCTAAACAAACGAGGTGTACCGTACTCACACTATTCCAGCATTAACTGTGATTAATGGGGGCTTTAACCTCTTTTGTGACCGATTCCTCATTGAAATACAGGGCGAACACCATTAAACCTTGAAAAACCACCGCTAGTCCGTTTTCATTAGAGTCTTTTCTCTAATAACGCTTAAATGCAACTTATGAAAAAACAAACTGGCTTAACATTAATAGAACTCATGGTTTCGACCATTATTTTGGCTCTTCTGATGGCAGTGGCCCTGCCATCTATGAAGTCTATGTTAGATAGAGGGAATTTTAAGCCTATTGGTCGCAGCTTTGAAAAAGCAGTGAAATACGCACGAAGTGAAGCCATCAACCGCAGTCAAACTGTTCGAATCTCCCCCTTAGATGGCTCCAGTGATTGGTCCAAAGGCTGGCGTATTGATGCAATCACCCAAGCAAACCCATTAGTTTTATCTTTAATACGTACATTTGATGAGATCCCAGGGGATAGTATCTTTACTAGCGATACTTTCGATGGAGACACGTTTTTCGACATACTACCAAACGGCCAAGCGGCTTTAATTGGCAACTTCACTCTTTCACCCGCCAATTGTAGTGGTGGCAAAACATACACATATAGCATCCTGCTCTCAGGCATAATCGATAGGAGCGAATCACCATGCAACTAAGGTCTATGCAAGCCGGTTTTGCCATGATTGAGGTCATGGTGACCGTTGCAATCATTACTGTGGGTATCTCAGGAATGGGGATGCTGTTAATACGTGCAATTCAAGGCACCCAAGATAGCGCCCAGCAATCACAGGCCATGTGGATTGTACAAGACTATGTAGGACGTATGCGTGCTAATCCAGAAGGAGCCCTTGCTCGTTTTTATGAACTGGATCCTAATAACCTAGATTGCTCAACGCCACCAACAATGTGTGCAGAAATATTTAAAGACGGCGATGAAGTAGCAAGCACGATATGTGATGCAACCACAATGGCTACATTTGACAATTGGATTACATCCTGTGATCTAAATAGTGGAATTTATGACAGTGCTTCTGATTTTATTGTAAACCCAAATTTAACATCAACTTGTACAGCAACCAGTGCCCGCCAAAGCCAAATTACATTTGCTGATAGCTGTGTCCAATATCAAGTCACACTAACTTGGGATACTAAAATCACAACAGCAAGTTCGGTAGCAGAAGAACGTATAAATCAGAATACTTATAACTTGATTGTGGAGTTTAACTAATGAACAAACAATCAGGTTTCACACTAATCGAACTAATGATAGCTGGCTTCATCGGTATATTCATTTTTACAGGTTTGTTGAACTTACTGATCACAACCAATAAAAGTGTGACTCTCTCTGACTCACTTTCGCAAAACCAAGAAACTGGCAGGTTCACAATGAACTATTTAACATCATTTGTCAGAAGAGCGGGTTACTCCGAAGATTTCACTGCTTTTACACCACCTCTATTCATAGAATCAGGCGAGAACACCGACTCACCAATAACCTGTACTGGCAACCAAGCAGATGCTTGCGCCTCAAACAACCCTATTACAAACCCTGTGACTATGGTTGGTGATCGACTATCTATTCCTATGGATATTGGAGGGGACAATGGCGATGAAATAAGATCTTGTACAGGAACGATCATTGGTGGCAATGGTGCTTGGGCAAACAGCGGTCCTCAACGCATCGTAAACGTATTCTGGGTAAGTGCCACGGCAGATAATAATCGTCAATTACTTTGTCGTACTTTTAACAGAAACACCAACAATTGGATTGAAAATCAAGCCGTATCGATAATCAATAATATTGAACGTTTAGAGTTCCAAGTGGGCATTGCTTCTGATGCCGAAGAGAGCTCTGCTTCTAGATATGTCAGTGTTAATACCATTACGGATGATTCAACTATAACAATGGATTTTATACGCAGTATTCGAATTTCAATCCTCACCACTAGCCAAGACGATCTGAATAACGACTCCCAAAGCACACTGCGTGAGCGAAGCTATGGCCTACTGGATGCACCGGAATTTACCATTGAAGATAGAAATCTTAGGAATGTGTTTACCAATACCATTGAGCTACCCAACATGATTGGACCTAGGAGCTAATAATGAAACAGCAAAAAGGTGCATCATTAATCGTTGCTTTAGTACTGTTGACCATCATCACCGTGGTAGCAGTATTTGCATTAGAGGGAAGCAACTTACAAAGCAAAATGGTTGCTAATAGTTTATTTTCAACCCTTACCTATCAAGAGTGTAGAAATGAGCAAGAAGCACAGGTTCGTTTTTATAATATAAATGGCGGTATTAATAGAAACTCACTACTAGCATTTGCAGGTATTGAACCCACTAAAGATGAAAATGGTAAAGTAACAGAAAGTAATATCACTGATGAAGATACCCTGACTGAATCAAATGCATCCCATGCACCTGAATCAGACATAACCATCACATGGAATTATATTCGGCTAGCCCCAGCCGCACGTGGTGGATATGACGCAGATATAGATAGCCCAATAAAAAATTATTTATACGAAAACGATTGCATCGCAACCTTCAACTTCTCAACAAATAGTCAAACCCAAGGCAATACTGTCGAAGGCTTGAAGAATGCAGGCAATATCAAATGAGGTTCCTCATGAAAAATTTAATTTTTATCGCATTATTCACACTTAGCCAAGTAAGTTTCGCCCAAGGGATATCCTTAGAAGATGCTAGAGAAGTGAAAATAGTAAACATGGAATATAGTGAAGCAAGTGGAAAAGGGGTAATACGTATCGCTGAGTGCGAAAGTTGTAAATATGAACTTTACAACTTCACTTCCAAGTTAGAAGTTAAAAAAAATGGATCGGTAAACACTATTGAAAAACTACTCAAAGAGTATTGGACAACAAAGATTGCGGTAATATTTACCACACCAGGCACAAATGATTTATTGCGTATTTCATATCGCTAACCTAGGAGGCTGAACATGAAAAATATATCTATACTTATCGGCTGCCTATTTATTGCAGCTAATACTCAAGCGAATGACACGGAAATTTATGGCGCCACTGCAATAAATGAAAACAATAGAATCAAATCAAATGTTTTATTAATTGTCGATAACTCAGGCTCAATGGATGGTGCTGTAAACTACCTAATAGCAGATTATGATCCAAATACCACCTACACAGGTGACTACGATAGATCTGAATTTTATATTTCAAAAAATGCAAAAAGTTGGGATGGTTTTCCAAATTCAGCTTTAGAAACAAGTAGTTCCACTGGATGCACAAACACTATTGCAACACTAGCAGCAACAGGTGAAGTGACAGGCAACTACCAGCAATATTACAAATATGGTTGGAACACAGGCTGGACGTCTAATCTAAATTCTAATTCCAATAGACCTATTCGCTGTAACGGTGGCTCTAGCAGAACGCTGTACTCTGGTAACTATATGAACTTTTATAGCAATACAGATAATCGTGTTAGTACAGATCGAATGGCCGTTGTAAAAAAGATAGTAACCGATCTTACTTATAGTCTGTCCGGAGTAAACCTTGGCATGATGCGTTTTGATACAGGCGACTCAGCTGATCTAGGCGGAATGGTAGACGTTGCAATTGCAGATATTACAACCAATGCTCAGACGGTACGTGACACCGTTAAAGATTACGATCATGAAACGTGGACTCCTTTATCAGAAACATTATATGAAGCCCAAAGATATTATTCCGGCAGCAATGTAGATTTCGGTGAAATATCTAAACCCAAAAGTGTAACAGCCAGTCGTCTATCAAGTAATACAAGTAAATACGACTCACCTATCAACCATGAATGCCAAAAAAACCACATTATCATGCTTACAGATGGCGCGCCGTCTCATGACGAAGGGGCCAACTCAAAAATAAAAACACTTGTTCAGGGCTTAGATCTAGAAAGTCAAGGATTGGACCCAAATTGTTCTGGCCATGGTGGGTGTATGGCTGAACTTGCTTATTATATGTATAACGTAGATCAATCAGATGAGTTTACCGGCAAACAAGTGGTTGCAACCTATACTGTTGGAGCATTTGGTGATATTGATGATACCACTATCCTTAAGCGCACTGCTGAGGTAGGTGGCGGACTCTATTATGATGCTAAAGATCCAGAAGCCTTAAGCACTGCAATTAATGATATTATTTTAAAAATTCTTGCAGAGGATTCTACTTTTACAGCACCTGCAATATCGGTAAATGCTTTTAATAACTCAGAGCATAAAGATGAGCTATTCTACGCAGTATTTAAACCTAACGACAAATCAAGATGGTTTGGTAACTTGAAAAAGTTCACATTGGGTTCTGATGGAAAGATTTATGACAAAAATTCAAAATTAGCTATTGATAGCAATACTGGTTACTTTTCAGAAAGTTCTCAAGATCATTGGAGTACAATGACTGCAGAGCAAATTGCAAACACAAACACAGCAGACGGCAAAGATGTAACCCTTGGAGGTGCATCAAACCTGCTTAATCCAAATAATAGAACCATCTACTCTGATAGCACCAGCGGCACACTTGATACATTCGAGAATGTCGCCAACGCTACAACATTAGAGGTTAATTCCGACGCAGTAGATAATCTTAAAAAATGGGTAAAAGGTTTTGATGTAAAGAATACTGAGGATCCAACTACCAGTCGTTTTTATATGGGCGATCCATTACATAGTGAACCTGTCGTTATTACTTATGGTGGTACCTTAGCTGATCCTGATAGCACCATCTATTTTGGTAGCAATGAGGGATTTGTTCATGCCATCGATACTGAAGATGGTAACGAAGAATTTTCATTCTTACCTCAAGAACTACATAGAATTCAAAATATCAACTATGAAGACAACACACCAGCTGGCAGTCGACCATATGGCATGGATGGCCCCATCACATCTTGGATGTACGATTTAAACAATAATAATGTCATCTATTCAGAAGATAACTCCCTAGATACAGATGAACATGTTTATTTGTATGCAGGAATGAGACGAGGTGGACGCAGCTATTATGGTTTAAACGTTACCAACCGCGACAATCCCCAACTATTATTTAAAATTCAAGGCGGAACAACTGGATTTGAAAAACTCGGTCAAACTTGGTCGAAAATGACGGTAGCCAAGGTACTGTTTAATGGTTCACCTCGTTTCGTACTATTTTTTGCAGGCGGTTACGATACAAACCAAGACAGTAACGACACATCAGAAGCCGACACATTAGGCAATGCTATCTATATGGTAGATGCTTCAACAGGTGATCTCTTATGGAGAGCAAGCAATGATGAAGAGTCAAACTACCTAGAAATACCACAAATGGTAAACAGTATTCCTGCAAGTTTAGCTGCTGTTGATATTACAGGTGAAGGCTATGTCGATTATTTATTTGCAGCTGATACTGGTGGCCGTGTATTCCGTATTGATATTAACCAAGCCAATACAGGTAGTAGTAATTTTGCTAAAGGCGGTATGATTGCATCGATAGCAGGCTCAGATGAAGCCGGCAACCGCCGTTTTTACAACAAACCAAATGTTGCATTGGTTAAGAACAAACAAAAGGGAGATTACCTTACAATCTCTATTGGTAGTGGGTATCGTGCACATCCATTGAATGAAGCGATTGAAGACCGTTTTTATCTGATAAAAGACTTAAATCCTTACTCCGCTCCTGCAACTTATAATGTTAAAACTGAAGCACCAACGACTAAAACAACACTTGATTTAGAAAATGAAGAACCCGCGGACAGCAACAAACTTTATAATGTATCTTCGCTCATGCTAAATGGTAAATCATCACTAACTGAATCAATGTCGAAATTACTAGAAGATGGTGGCGGCTGGTACATTACATTCTCGAATACGGGTGAAAAAGTATTATCAGAGTCAACTACATTTTCTGAAGCGGTTATTTTTACAACTTTTTCTCCTTCAACTGGCACCCGCGTAGGCTGTGGTGGTGATACAGGTCAATCAAGGACTTATGCATTAAATCAAAATAATGCGATGGCAATTATCGACTTAAATGGTGATGGATCATTAGATTCAAGTGATACGAGCGTCACATTATCTCAGTCTGGCATAGCTCCTCGCCCTGTTATAATTTATCGTCCAGGCGGTGGAAAAACCATTGCAATAGGTACCGAGACCATAGACGATGATCGCTTTAATAGTGACCCTGTAAATGAAGATTGTGAAGAACTAGGCAACTGCCCGACCAAAAAACAAGAATGTACAACCGGTAACTGCTACGTAGTGCCTCAGTACTGGCGTCAAAATACAAATGCGCAATAGGTGCTTTATGAAACAAAAAGGATTCACGTTAGTTGAGTTAATGCTCGTCATTGCCATACTTGGCATATTGGTATCAGTTGCTGTTCCGGCTTACCAAAAAAATGTAGCAAAAGGCAACAGAGGAGATGGCATGGGTACATTACTTGAAATCATGCGCGCGCAGGAAAACTTCTTTGCTAATGAATTTACCTACACTACTGACCTAACTCAGTTAAATTATAATGCAGCTCAAGCTAGTGCATCCGGTAAGTACAGCATAACCGCCAAAAAGTGCGGCGAAAACGCAGATGAGCCATTAACTCAATGTGTACTCTTAACGGCAACAGCACAAGCTGGGCAAGCTGCTGATGGGAATCTAACACTTGATAGTAGAGGTAATCGTACCCACGGCTCAAAAAACACTTGGCCTAAGTAATTTACCTAAACAACTAAGAGACCAGCTTGCTGGTCTTTTTTTTTGCGTTGAGCAAAAGCCCTTCCCTCTCTTTTCATCTATAATCCCTAGAATATAAACAGCATACAGAATCCAAAATATGAGCATTTTAGACAGCGTTAAACAATACTGGGGCTGGGTAGGAATTGAGCCAGTCACTGTAATTGCCGAAAATGAATTTGCCAATTTAATTATTCAAGATATTGATGATCGGTTTTGGCGTCTTTGTCCTGAGGATTTATATTGCGAGGTCATTGCCGATGATAAAAATGAATACAACGAATTAGTAAAAGATGAAGAGTTTAATCAGGATTGGTTTATGGACGTCATGGTTCACAAAGCCACTGAAAAATTTGGCCAACTCAAAGATGGTGAGAAATTCCACATGCTTGAGCCAGGTGCTTTAGGTGGTAAATATGCGGTTTTCAATATTAAACCCGTTGCATTTGAATTGATTATTAAATTCTCAGGTGAGCTTGCACAAAAAATTGATCGTGCTGGCGGTAAAAAAGTCAATTATACCCCTATAAACTAACGATCATTCCCCCTCAATTTTTGGAGTCGAATTTGTCCTTTGATTTACTTTATATAGCTGGCCTAGCTGGGATCGCTGTTTTTGCTGTTTCAGGCGCTCTCGCTGCCGCTGAAAAAGAGCTAGATATATTAGGGTTTATTTTATTTGCCACCGTGACGGGAATTGGCGGTGGTACGGTGAGGGATTTGATATTAGGTGTAGAGGTAGCTTGGGTCGCCAACCCAATTGACCTTAAAACTTGCATTGGCGCAGCCATAATAACTTATTTTACAGCTAAGCAGATAATTCGCATCCAGCGTTTATTAGTTTGGATGGACGCCATGGGCTTAGCGCTTTTTAGTGTACTTGGAACAGCAAAAGCTTATCACCTTGGTGCTGACCCTTTAGTAGCCATTGCCATGGGCATGCTCACACCCACATTTGGTTCTGTGATTCGTGATATTCTACTAGACCGTGCTCCCGTTTTATTAGAACCTGAGATTTATGTCTCAGCCGCGATCACAGGCAGTGTTTCATATTTAGTGTTTATCTCAATTTTAGATGAGCCCAATTTAAGCACTATTTTGGCCATAGCTTGCGCCTTTTTGGTTCGCGGTGCTGCGATAATTTTTGATCTAAGGTTACCAAAGTTCAAGCACCATTAAGCTAAGCTGTTTTTGCTGGCTTTAATTATGGCAATTTTTTGACAATCTAATACACTTGTATGAATGAGTTTTATTTGTATTGAATAAGGGAGTACCACCTTATTCACATTCAAGAGGGGCAACCCTTAAGTTCAGCAGTTTATTTGAGAATATTATGTCTAAGCATCGTTCAAAATTAGAAATCAACGGCACTCAGGGCACACTCGCAGCGATCTTAGAAAAACCGGGCCCTCACCCTAAAGCATTTATTATTTATGCTCATTGTTTTACTTGCGGAAAAGACAGCTTGGCAGCCTCTAGAATCAGCCGTGGTTTAGTGGCACAAGGTTATGCCGTTTTACGTTATGACTTTGCGGGCATAGGCAACAGCGAAGGTAAGTTTGAAGATACCAACTTCACCAGCAGTGTTGATGACTTAGTGCTTGTCGCACAACACCTAAAAGAAAATTACCAAGCTCCTGCTATTTTAATTGGCCACAGTTTTGGCGGAGCGGTTGTATTAGGTGCGGCGGGTAAAATTAAAAACCTAAAAGGTGTCGTTACGGTTGCAGCGCCTTCAAAACCATGTCATGTAATCAAGCAATTTGCGCAGTTTGAAGACGAGATACAAGCAAATGGTCAAGCGGATGTTTTATTGTCTGGCCGTCCTTTTATTATGAAAAAACAGTTTCTAGATGATGTGTATAGTCAAAATCAAGATGAAACGATTCGTAAATTAAAAACACCTCTTCTTGTATTCCATTCACCAAGAGACACCACTGTTTTAATTAAAGAAGCTGAACATATTTATGGTTATGCCATGCACCCTAAAAGCTTTATTAGTTTAGACCCCGCTGACCATTTATTAACTAGCAGTAAAGATGCCGCGTATGTTGCATCAAGTGTGGCAGTTTGGGCTGAGCACTACATTGATGACGCCAGCAATCACTAATACTGAAAACTTTGTTTATGCGGTGTCGCTTTTTATTTCCTGATAGCGACATCCTTTAGCATTTGATTTAAAAGTCTTAAACCTTTCTCATGCCTACGATATTGGATCTATTATGCTAGAAACTTACGTTGTAGCGTTTACCACATTTTTTGCAACAGTCGGCCCTTTAGATGTTGCCGCTGTTTTTGCTGCACTCACGGCTGGCACATCAAGAGCAAAAGCGAAATCCATGGCTTATCGTGGCACCCTCATTGCCACTGTTATTCTGTTAGGTTTTGCGTTAGGCGGTGAGGTAGTTTTAAAAACGCTAGGAATTTCTCTTGCCGCCCTTAAAGTCGCAGGGGGAATCTTATTATTACTCATCGCGATTGATATGGTATTTGCGCGCTCAAACGGTGGGTTAACAACCACTGAAGAAGAGACTGATGAGGCATCTACCAAGAAAGATATCTCTGTCTTTCCTTTGGCCACACCATTGATTGCAGGGCCTGGTGCTATGGGAGCGGCCATCTTATTAATGGCTCAAAGTGCTGAGTCAGCCGCTCATCAAGGCATGGTAATCGCAGCGCTTTTGTCCATCACCGCGCTCACGTTATGTTTGTTATTATTGGCTACTCGCGTGCAAAAATTACTGGGCATAACCGGTATGCATGTAATCACTCGTGTATTTGGTGTATTGCTGGCCTCACTTGCTGTGCAATTTATGTTTGATGGTCTAGCTGCTAGTAATCTTTTTACAAATGGCTGATTGATAGAAGGCACTTTATTAGCAGTGCCTTACTATTTATTTCTCTTCAATTGGTTTTGATTCAGGGGTAAGCGGCTTTGCTTTTGATGCGGTTGCAGGCTCTTGCGACAAAACCACTTCTAGTTCTTTGAAAGAATTCAGTTCTTCTTCGCTTAATTTTTTAAAGGCACTTGGTAAAACCTCAATGCCAAATCGCTTACCTAACGCACACAATGCAGGTAACGTAACAACACTGCCTGGTGTAATCGCCAATACAAAAAGGCCAGCCATTTTATGCACATCTTTTAATTGCTCAAGTGCAGCTTCAATTTCTTCTGGTTCTGGCTTGCGCCCTTGCGGCAACTTTTGAGTAAGCACACTAAAAAACGTTTTCATCATGATCCGGGTTTCTTCTTTTTCTTGCTTTAAACCACGTATCGTTTTTGAAACCGTTTCTAAATATTTTTTTTGTGCTTCTAAATAGCGTTTCATAGTCTCCTATTCCTATTTTGATCTACGTCGTTTATTGCCCGTAGTCTGACCAAACGCTCGCTGTTTTGCTCTGCGTTTTTGTGCTGCTTTGCTGTTCTTTTTTTCAACCACTGGTGCTTTGGTAAAATCCGGTTCAAAACCTGGAAACCATTGCTGATTCAAACGAGTGTCTAATATGGCTTCTATTTCCTCTAAAAGATAGGCCTCTTCTTGGCCCAACAAAGAAATAGCCAATCCATCTTCACCGGCTCGCCCTGTACGACCAATACGATGAATATAATCCTCAGCTATATATGGTAACTCATAATTCACAACATATTTAAGCTGGCGAATATCTAAACCTCTCGCTGCTACATCCGTTGCAACCAAAACACGCACTTTACCTTGTTTAAATTCCTCTAGCGCTCGCTCTCGTGCCCCTTGGCTTTTATCACCATGAATACTCTCCGCTGCAAGACCATCTTTTTTCATCTCTTTAGCCAGGGCATCGGCCCCCTGCTTTGTACGGGTAAAAACCAGCACTTGCTGCCAATTTTTACTACCAATCAGGTAAGAAATAAACTCTCTTTTTCTATCTGTATCAATGTTGTATACGATTTGTTCTACTGGAGTGGCAACACTATTTCGTTCATGCACCTCAATTACTTGGGGGCTATTTAGTAAAGTTTTACTTAGTTTAAATATGGCATCATCTAACGTAGCGCTGAATAAGAGTGTTTGTCGATGCTTTGGTAAACGCTTTAGGATCATCTTTATTTCATCCATAAAGCCCATATCCAGCATTCGATCAGCTTCGTCAAAAACCAGTGTATTAATTTGGCTAGCATCTAATGTGCCTTTAAAAAGGTGATCAATCAACCGACCTGGGGTTGCCACCAAGATATCCACACCTTTTTTGAACTCATCTACTTGAGCCCCAATACTGACACCACCATAAGCAATAGCAGATCTTATAGTCGTACCCTTACTATATGCTTGAACGCTTTTATAGACCTGTAAGGCAAGCTCACGGGTTGGCACCAGAATTAAGGCTGATAACTTAGCTGCCTCTTGCTGCTGAAGAAGCCTATGCACAATAGGTAGTACAAACGCTGCTGTTTTACCGGTACCTGTTTGCGCCCCAGCCAATACATCGCTACCCGCTAATACATGGGGAATCACCTGTTGTTGAACCTCAGTAGGCTCACTATATTTAAGGGTTTGTAGCGTATCAGTAATACTGGGATGCAATCCTAAATCGTCAAAACCCATGTGCACTCTTCTCATTGCCAAGCATAATTGGCGCAGTATAGCAGAGCCTAACCATCCTTAGAGCTACCTTTCATTGCAGAACAAGAAAAATCAAAGACTATCTGCATTTATCACAAATATGGTTAGTACTGGGGCAAGGCATGAATTACTCTATATACACCCTAACTGCCATATTGCTTGTACATTAAAACTGCATACGTGAAGACGATCCGATTCAGATGACTCATATTACTTTTTTCTGCTGTGAGCAAATGCTCGCCACCAGTATGACATTGCCCGTCGAGATGTTACGTGCAGCCGAGAACGCGGCAAAGGTACACTCACGCCAGACCACGCCCCTTCAAATTGTAAATGTCGGTCTTACCCACGATAAAGTAGAAACATCGGCAGGTTTCAAATTGAGCCCTGACCACTCAATTGAAGACGTTAAGCAAACTGATATTTTGTTTTTGCCCGCATTGTGGCGCAACCCCAAACCTAATTTACGCCGAAATACACAGTTACTATCTTGGATCAGACAACTGCACTCACAAGGAACCATCATTTGTAGCGTCGGAATAGGTGTGAGTTTTTTAGCCGAAACAGGTCTCCTGGATAATAAATCGGCCACCACTCATTGGTATTACTTTGATCGATTTCAAAAAGACTATCCAAATATTCAGCTAAAAAAACAACATTTCATTGTGCAAATAGACAATCTATACACGGTAGCCAGTGTCAATGCGCTTGCTGATCTGACCGTCTTTCTCATTGAACAAACTTATAATAAAAAAGTTGCCATGCATGTTGAAAAACATTTTTCCCATGAGATACGAAAGTCTTATAACAGCACAAGTTTTGTCAATGAGCATAGCCAGCACCCTGATGAAGACATCATTCAAATTCAAGTATGGCTACAAGAAAATTACTATAAAGACATCACGATAAAAGCACTAGCAAGACAGTTTGAATTAAGCGTGCGCTCACTAAATAGACGATTTAAAGAAGCGACCGGTATAACGCCATTAAGTTATTTGCAAAAACTAAGAATTGATGAAGCTAAGGATTTACTTAAAAACAGCAATCTTTCAACACAGGAAGTCGCCAATCAAGTTGGTTACTTCGATGTATCCCATTTTAATCGTTTATTTAAAAGACTATTAACCGTCGGACCAAAGAAATATAGGGATATGGTGAGAGCAAAATTATTTAAGCCTCAATAAGTTAAACGACCCTTCCACGTAACGCCTTAGTTTGCCCATGCTTGGTTTTTTTATCCATGCGCTTCATTTTAGCTGCCCGTGAAGGCTTAGTAGGCCGCCTTGCTTTTTGTACAACATTCACTTGACGAATTAATGCAGCTAAACGCTCTAAGGCCGCTTGACGGTTCAACTCCTGACTCCGGTGCTCTTGGCTCTTAATCACAATAAAGCCATCTTTAGTAAGGCGATAATCACTTAAAGCCAGCAATCGCTCTTTATAAAATTCAGGCAGGCTAGACGCTCGAATATCAAACCGAAGATGTATCGCACTGGATACTTTATTTACATTTTGACCACCCGCACCTTGAGCACGAATGGCTTGCATCTCAATCTCACAGGTAGGGATAGAAACATTATTTGAGATAATCAACATAATTAATCATTTTAAATACAAAAAGGAAGACTATCATAATCTTCCCTAGCTGTATTATGCTGAAAATGAATATTAATTAATTTTATAAAGACCTAAAAGGAGTACTTCAAATTTGCATACATGCGATCTTGGTCATCATACATGCCGTGTAAGGTAGATTTTTTTCCTTCAAATCCAATAACGCCAAACTCAACAATAGCTGAATTAAACCACTCGTAACTGACTAAATACTTCACCATACTACTGGCATCATCCTGGTAATTAAATAACCATAAAATAGAGGATGTTATACGTAAGTGGCTCCATTGTTTCTCAATAAATGCTGAGGCACTAACCACTTGCTCTTCACGGGTAAATTCATCACTTACGGAGAGGTACTGGCTAAGTGCACCTTGGAAATTAAAAGACCACTCATTTTCTTGTGCATCAAAACCAACAAGAAGATCAACTTTACTGATTTCATCTTCACCGCTATTCAGTTGTAACGACTCTTTAAGGTAATAAGCCATGTCAGATCGAATAACACCATAGTCATTTGGACGTGCAAACGAGAGGGCAAGCAATTGTCGCTTAGCAAAACGGCCTTCAAATTGGCCTAGATTATTCTGCGTCACTATCGGATCAGGGTTATAGCCATCAAAGGCATAGATATCTAAATCAGTGCTATCTAAAAAGAAACGAGCACGGAAACCAACGTCGATATTATTGTTATTTTCAATATCGATATTAGCCGGATAGCCTTGAACCGCAAAATCTGACCTATCTGGTGCGGCTAGGGTTTCTTGAGTCTCATAAGCTGCAATCCATTGATATTCAATCTCTCCTGAATAATGCTCAACAACAGCCATATTCCTAGATTGACGCCCCAATGCATAATCATCAATATATGTTAATAAACCTTCACGTAAATCTAATGGATTAATCACATCAACTATTCGAAAGTAATCACCTTTACCCCAAGCGACCTGCTGCTTACCAACACGGTACAACCAAGAAGATGTCTCGTAGGTCACAAACCATTCTCGTAAATCCGCATTCCATTCAAGTTCATCTTTAACATCAGAATGTTCATCTGCATACTGGGGACGATATTTAAAATATGACAGTGTATCCAGTGAAAAATCTGAGGATGACCAGTCTAATTCTAATTTTCCATCAAAATTTTCTCTTAAGTCCGTATCTTGATCATCCACATAAGGGGATCGTCCTTGATATTCAACACGAGCAAATCCTTTACTCGTAAAATCGTCTAATTCTAGACTTTGAACATTTGAGCTAAAAAAAGTAGGTATTAAAAATGGTAGGCCAAGGGCCATTCCCATAAATGAAGATGTCACTGGCCTATTCATTATTAATCCAAACCCTTTCTAAGCGTACGCTGGTTAAATAATCCGTCTTTTAATTTTTGATTATATTGAGTATTTTTACGAATTAATCGGGTGCTACCACCCTCCACTAAATTATCCATTTTGGCTTCAACAACCGTCCAAAAACCATTCACTTTTTCTAACTGAACAACCTCAAAGACCTTAATCAATCGACCCTGTCTAAAGATCTCATCCTTTATAATGATGTTTTTATCGGTGTCGACATGCACAATTCTTTGACTATAGCCTGTACGTGGATTTTCTAATCCATTTTCTGTCTTGGCTTCAATAATACTGATATTTTCTTTTTCTTCTTTTAGGGTATAAACGTAATCAGCAATACGCATACGTTCAATATCAGCAAATGAGAAGTCAGTTCCTAAAAATGGTCCTTCTTTAGAGTTTGTAGCAATACGCTTTACTTTTCTAAGAGCAGGCAGATACAACCATTGGTCATCTTCTTTGTTGTCTACTTCAGCATAGCTATACATCAAAAGGCCTGTTCCTGCAGTATTACTGGGCTCTGTAAAGTACAATAGACCCTTTCTTTCCTCTCCAAATTCTTTTTCATACATTTTTAAAGAGCGACTTCTTACAAAACCGTCAGACATAGTTTGTATTAGGTCAACATCAGAGTAACGATCAACCCCTTGATCTCGATACTTAACGGATTCCATTATGTTTTTAGCATCTTGCAGTGCATAGCTAAATCCAGAAACCCCAACACATAATGTAAGAAGCAAGCTATAGTAAATTTTCTTCATATTTTATCCTTAAGTTACGCTCTACAATCTAATGTCAAATAATTGGAATCGGAGGCTTTCCACTGACGAATTAAATCAGTAGAAAAACCAGAAACCCTTGTTTTATCTGCATTAATATTACTCATTCTGACAAGTTTCAATCGGCTAAAATCCGGGTTAGCTAAATCATGTAAATGTCGACTACGAACACTTTCGGCAATCAGATAGAGCTGTTCGATTTCAGCAGAATCATTGCTATCAACCAAATTACCATTACTCATAGATTGCTTTAAATACTGAATCAAGTCAGTGGCGCTATAGGCTAGAATTGACTCTTTTTTAATACTCTCAGTTGTCGTTAAAAGCTTTTTATATACATCACTGGTACTTTGTTTGTTTTCAGATTTTAGCTTCCATTCTTCATATCTAACATCTGACAACCAACCCTGCTTAGACACACTACAAGATTCGCCTTGTGTAATAACCGATCGAACCGATTCTAGTAACTGTTTTTTTGCATGAGAACTCGCATTTACACGAAGCCATATATGCAGCTGCTCACCGCTAGCATCTGCCAGACGGTCATGCAACAGAGGATGGCTATTCACTAAGTTTTGCAAAGTTTTCAACCCCGAACCTGTAAGCTCCCGACTTTCAATTAAGCGCCTAAATCTAACCGAGTCTTGTTGAGCAACAATTATGTTCTCAGTGGCTAAGCTGTCGATCGTTTTAAACGCTGACGTGCCGGATTCATCTTTGATCATCCATAACTTTTCTGTATTTTTTACCAGGTTAGTGAGTGTCGATTTATCATAAACACCATTTTTGGGGAATACAGAAAGTACTAATAGGTCATCTTCAGCTGCCATACTCATGGCTGGTAAAACCAGCCATGAAATCAACAAGCTAGCTAAAGCTTGTTTGATTTTATGCATTGGCCTCACTTCCTATCGCCTCAGTGCGTTCTTCATCTTTTTGAACAACCGACACAACAACCGACGGCAATACCAATAAAGAAAAGATAGCGCTTAAAAACATAGTAATTGAAATAAAGTAACCTAGGTTAATAAGTGCTTGATAACCAGACAAGGTCAACACCAAAAACCCTAAACCTAACGCTAGTGTATTTATCAGTATTGGTTTTGCACACTTGGATAATGCATCTTCTATTCTTGCCAGGTGGGTTTGCGACTGGCTTGATTTAAGAGCAGATATAATATGGATCGAATAATCAATACCAATACCAAAAGAGATTGCGGCTATAATCGATGTACCAATATCTAAGTTAGTTCCCGTTAGTGCCATAATGGTGAATACACCTAACAAAGTTAGAATCAGTGGCAACGGCACTACCATCCCAATACTCGGTGAACGGAAAATCACCATGACTAAGAATGTAATTAAAATGCTGGCTAAAATTAGACTGGCTACTTGTCCCCAAACAACCGCATTTGTAGTTGCAACCAGTATTTCACCATAACCCGAAACGCTCACCTTGCTACCTGCCGGTAATACACTGGCGGCATAGCTCAAGATGTCTTCTACAATCACCCCAACTTCAGATGATTTATCAGAATGTAGAATCCCAAGTACTCGAGAGTTCTGGTAACGGCGATCCACCACATCAAATAGATCACGGCCATTACCATTTTCATATAACAAATAATATTGAGATAAAAGTTCCGCAGAAATTGATTCAGGCAAAGAATATGCTTTTTCTGACATGTCATTATTCAATGCTTGATTCAATCGTTTAATAAAATCGGGCAAGCCATAGGTATAACCAACTAAATCCTGAGACTTCAATCTATTTTCGATTTTCTCCAGTGCTAAAACATAGTCCGCCTGCTTAAAAGCATCAACCTGACTACTTTCAATCATGACGTTTATCGGTGTTGTACCACCAAAATGTTCGTTTAGTACTTTATCATCGACTCTGATCTGGCTGGTTTCTTCAAAATATCCAATTACCTGATTATCAACCTTTAAAGTTTGTGAGATAACGACTGCACACACTCCAATTAATATTACGGTTGCTGCAATCGCTGGCTTTGCGTACTTGGAGATGGCTGCAAATTTTGTGAAGCCACCATCTAAATTTGAACTTGATAATAAGCCCCATTTTGGTGGTTGAGCTTTCCACAACACCAGCATAGTAGGTAAAAAGAATATCGTAATAACCCAAGCGAGTATCACACCAATGCCTACAAATACACCAAATTCTTTAATGAATGTTACTTCGGTCCAAGCAAGTGAGACAAAACCTAAAGCTGTCGTAATCGTCGTAATTAACATTGGGAAGAATAATTGTTTTATTGCTGATGCAGCGGCCAAGGAACGTTGTTCACGATTTGCATTTTGTGGCAAATGACGATAATAATCTGATAAAAAGTGGATAGCATCACATACCGCAATGGCAATAATAAATACCGGTAGCATTGAAGTGATGATATTTTGCTTAACACCCAAAGCACTCATCACAGCTAATGTCCAGATTAAACTAATGATGGCGATTAGTAATGGAATCACCATACCTTGAACTTTGCCAAAGCTGATGAGCAATACAAATAATATGACCAACAGCACACCAGGGAGTAATGTTTGGTTATCTTTTTCCATATTGGATGCTGTTTCAGAGGCAATCATTGGTGGTCCACTTAGGTGCACTGTATTTTCACCTAAGTTTGTCTTTGCCACTATTTCATTAATTGCTTGATAAGCAAGCAACATAGACGGTGAGTCATCCTCAGCAATAAAAAACTCTACCTGAATACTGGTGGCTTTTGCATCTTCTGCAATTAAGCCATCAATATATAACGGGTTTTCAAATACTTCTTTTTTAAGCTCTGATGCCGTAGGGTCTTTTGACTTACGCCCCATTAATGGGTGGATATCAATACCATCAACCGTTGGTGTGATGTTTTCCATGGTTGTAAGTGAGCGTACTTTTTTAACTGGGTTCAGTCGCATTAAAACATTATCAAACGAATGAATTTGATCAGATGTTAATATTCCTGAATTGGCTAACTGGTTTCTTAAGGTTTCAAGCTTATAAAGATCCTGCTTCACAACACCTTTATCTAATATTGCTTGTAACTCTTTTGATTGCTCAATGGATAACTCAGACAGAGACGATAGAAAGTCTCGATCTGAGGCCGTTACTAATGACATAGCTTCAAACTTTTCACTTAATTCTTTAACAAGATCTAGGGTAAAAGAGTTAAAAACATCACCATTTTTATTAACAACCGCAATAAACGCTTGCTCACCAGTCCCCGTAAAGGTTTTTTTGTTTTTATGATCGGCAATTCGACTAGGATGGTCATGACCAATCATGTAAGGAGTTGCATTAATCTGAAGCTTACCTGCGCTGGTAAGTGCTAGGAAAGTAATAGCGATAAACGCCATTAATACCTTCCAAGGTGATTTATGCAATTTATTTGTTTTATCAATAAACGTATCAAGCATTGTTGTAGATGACATTTATACAGCCTCCGCAGCAGTTTGCAGATGTGCTGCATCTTGCCATGATAGTTTTAAATTACGGTGAACTTTTGGATTATTTTTATAATCACTTAATAGTGAGTCCCAGATAACTCGTTTATGAATCTCTGTTGTGCCACCGGCAAATAGTAATCCAATAGCATCACGCAATAAGCGCTCATAATAATTCTCACGTCGGTAACCATAATTACCTAATACTCTCATGGAACTAAGAGCTGATTCATGGAATATTTCAGATGAATACATTTTAATAATCGAGGCTAGTTTCGAACAATCTCGGCCTTGCTCTATGAAATTCAGTGCCTTAAATATTACGCCACTTAATAATTCAAGTTTACTTTCAATTTCTACAATATATTGTTGTACGTATTGATTTTCGCCAATCGCCTTACCAAACGCATGGCGCTCTTGACTGTATTGTGTACACTCTTTTACAAGTGGTCGAACACAACCTGTCACTAAAACACCCGTTAGGATACGTTCAATCAAAAACGAAAAATAAAGAACTGAAAGCCCATTTTCTTCTTCACTGATTAAGTTTTTATGAGATAACTGAACATCATTAAAATCAATCGCACCTATTGGAGTACCACGATTACCCATTAGACTAAATGGTTCTGATTGTTCAATACCGTCCTGATTTGTTTCTAAAATAAAACAAGATATAGCTTTTTCTTTTTTACCTTTAATTTTTGCAAAGGTCATACAAATATCAGCTATTGGGGCATTGGTGATGTTCCATTTCTTACCATTTAAAACATAACCTTGGCTGTTTTTTTCAACTTCAGTCTGAATCGATCTAACATCTGATCCACACCCTCTCTCGGTAATAGCAAAGCAAGCCAATTTTTCACCGGAAATCAATGCTGGCAACCACGTTTCACACTGCTCTTTAGTGCCATAGTTCACCAAAGAAGATTGAACCAATGCTACTTGAGCGACAAACGTCACCAGAACCCCCATGTCTTGACAACCTTCAGAAAATCCCTCAAGAGCGGCAGAGAAATCACCGATACTTAAGCCTGAACCTCCATATTGTTCAGGCATACTTAGGCCAAGCAATCCAGTATCACCAACTTTTTTCCATAATTTTTTATCAAACGTAACATTTTCGTCACGATACGCTGCCGATGGACGCACAAGGTCTCGTCCAACTAAAAAATAACGTTGCTTTAATGCCAACTGATCTTTATTCCATTCCATGATCATCTCCATTACGCATGCTCTGCTTGTTGAGAAGTAAGTTCACTAAACTTAAAGTCTTTATACGCGCTATAAAATTCACTATCTGAAAGCTCTAGTATCATTTTTGCACGTTTAACTTTATCAAGATTGATATTGGTATTTAAAAACCAAAATGGCGATACATTTCGGCCATCATAACGACTTGAAAATATATGATTTTTTTCTATTTGAACGTTTGATCCTTGAATAACAATCGGATTAAAACCAAACATGTTGAGATTAGCTAACGTCACATTCTTTTCACCATCACCAATCATTGCTTTAATACCGCTATCAGGATGATTAATCAGTTCAAAATAAGAGTGAACAAGCAACAAACCAACACGTGACGAAATCACTTTATCTTCAAGCTGTGATTTAACAACACGTCCAATTTCTCGTATTTGAGAAACCTTTAATGCTTTTAAATCTTCAATCTCACTAAAGGTGTGGCGACCAAATGCATTCTCGACTGAGTAAAGCTTTCTATCTAGATTAGAAAATGCTTGATCTGAGTTCGGCATAGCCTTTAACGTAGAGTAAGCCATTAACTTACCCAAGGTTTTATCTAACACCACAATATGAATGTCATCTTTATGTAATGACGATATTGCCTCATGATGCAACAAAGATTCGGCTGCCACTTTTTCATTAATAAATCCAACTTTTGCGTAATGAACAAATGCGTAACGTAATAGTTGTTTGGCATGATGGTCTGATAAATCTGACTGGCGGATAGCGAGACTAACCAGATTACCACTGGTGCTAATAACATGATGTGGTGTTTGATTATTTTCGGGAAGCAAATCAGGAAGTAGCGGGGTTGTATAATGTTTTGTAGAGCGTTTTAAGAATTCATTATCATCAATATTGCAAGGCTCTTTTTGCCACTGTTCAATACCTTTGCGATATTGCTCCAGTTTATCTGTATCTTCATACTCACCTCTGATCACTTTCCAAACATCAATTGTGTATTCATTCTTGACGGTTCGGCCAGCTAACATATCAATGACTAAAGCGGCGGTAATGGTTCCAAATAGATTCGCAGCTATTCCTAACTGAGATGTATAGTCTTTACCCTGTGTATGCCGTTCTAATTCTTCGAACATGGCTTCTGGAATTTCACTGATCGGTACTAAAAACGTACAGACTTTCAGTGGATCCATGGTTGCAACCATCTCGCTTGTAATTTGATTGTCAAATAATGCTAAATTAGGATCTCGATAATCAAAGATAGGAATATATTGAGTAGCCGCCATGTCATAACCGCAAATTACCGCTTTGCGTTTTTCATGACAAATTTCATGCAGTAAAAACTTCATTTCCAAGCCAGAACGACCAGTGACATCAACAGCATCAATGACAATATCGGCTCGCTCTACATAGTCATTGACATTATCTGGGGTAATCCCAATGTTGCAGACCTCAAGACGTGCATAAGGGTTAATTGCATTACATCGCTCTTGGAAGACAATAGGCTTGAAGCGATTAACATCACTCAGCACCATGTTCTGGCGATTAGCGTTATTTAGGTCGTATCGACCATTGTCGACCAAAATCAGGTTTTCGGCACCGCTGCGAACCAGTAACTCAATAACACTGCCACCGGTTGAACCGCATCCTGCAATCAAAATGACAGAATCTCGCAGTCGTTTTTGATCATCTTCGCTTATAAATCCTGCATTTCTCAAAGTAAATTCTTTGTAAAATGCCTCTCGATTAAGTTGTGTTGCTGAGTTTTCCATATTGCACACCAGTTCAAGAATATAGGTGGCGTGACTTTACGTAGATTTTTAATGACACAACAACTACTTCGTATTTATCTGCGTCATGGTTTTTAAAATAAAATGTGAATATCGGCCTATTAATTAATATTTGATAGCGTTATGCTAATGCCATTACCTCATACTAGTAATACTTTATTATTAGATTAATTGTTTTTGAGTACTTTTATTTATCTAGACAGATAATCGCTTGAGGAAAGGACACATGAAGGCTCGTGAACTGATTTCAATTTTAGAACAATACGATGATGATATGGATGTATCGGTATCATTTTCAGAAAAAGAAGACACGCCAATTCACATTACTAGCTGTGACTCGCTACAAACACGCTGCTATCAAAACTTGGTAGAGCTTTCCCCCGAAGGGTTGCTGGTTTTAAACAATAAAAACCAAATAACTTACATGAATCCATACCTGGTTAAAAAACTAGATACTCAGGATGATGCGCTTTTTTTCAAACCGATTCATGATCTTATTTCCATCGAAGATCATTGCCTTCTCAATAAAGCCCTTAATAATTTAAAAGTGCAACAAGTGGACTTTGTTTCGATACCCATCAATAAAGAAAGTGGTGAGAATTTTTGGGCGCGAATATCAATGACAAAAATACCAAGCTCTGATGGCAGTTATCGTGGTGCCATTTTAACAATCACGGATACAAGTGAACGCCAAAAACTATTAGAGAAAAACACATCAGATACTTTAGATCATAAGGTTGGTCGTATTCCTGACCATATTAACCAACTAAAACAAACGAAGTCATTATTGCTTGAAGAAAAAGCCACTCTTGAGTCGACTGATTTAATTGAAGCGACGCCTTATTGGCATCAAGAAAAATACCTATACCTAATTTTTCCTAAAAAAGAGGGTAAACGTGTTCGTGAATATATAGGTACAAAAAAACAAAAGGTGGATGAAGCACTCAATGCGATAAAACGAGGAAAACGATATCGTAAAATCTGCGATGAGCTAGCCGATATTGATCAGCAATTACGCACGGCTACATTTAAATTAGACAGCTTTTTATGGGAATTAGCGAAACTGCCACCCAATTTACATAAGACTCTAAACTAATAAACCCATGAGGCCCGTTCTAAAACAGGCCTCATGGGTTTACTGGATTCTTTAAGCCTTTTTAATACACAAAATGATCACAATATGTGAGTCATTCATCTTGCCTTCAATAGGCTTTTACGTATTGGTTAATAAAACGTTTATAAGTAATCGAGCGTTTGATAAAGGTCTTCGCTACTCTTAAATAATTTTAAATAGCAAACCTATTAAAGACTAGCCCAGCCACGTAATAAATTATGATAAAGCCCACTAAGGCGCCTTACTTCACTGTCATCTCGTCCTAGTTTAGCGGTGAGAATTTGAATTGATTGATCAAGTTCAAATAACTGCTCTCTTTGAGTGGGTTCAGCCACCATACTTTGGACCCAGAAAAAAGAGGCAATGCGCTTACCCTGAGTAACAGGTTTGACTTCATGTAAGCTGGATGACGGATACACAATAATATCCCCTGCGTTTAATTTTACTTCTTGGGCGCCAAATTGCGTTTCGATGCTGAGTTCTCCCCCCTCATATTCATCGGCATCGGACAAGAACAAGGTGGCAGAAACATCCGATCGCATTAAACGTCCATCTGGCAATGTCATGACAGAGCCATCAATATGTAAGCCATAATGGCCGCTATCTTGATAACAGTTAAATCGTGGCGGAAATACGGTGTGAGGTAAGGTAGCGGAAACAAACAATGGGTGCTGTTTAACCGCTTGAGTAACCACTTGGCCTAATTGCTTGGCGAAGTCGGAGGTTTCATCCAATTGCAAATTGCTTTTCACATCAGCCGATAATCCACCAGCGGTGCGGCGACCATCATACCAAGAGGCTTGCTCGATGGTATCACGTAATCGCAACGCATCTTCACGACTAATAATTTGCTCAATCGGTAATAACATGAGACCTCCTAGATTAACGTTTATAAAAAATACCGAGTGCAAGCACTCGGTATGTTTAACGCAAGAATCGCTTACTTAAAATTCATAAGCAACTGTTAGCTGTGCATTACGGGCATCACCAATATACGCAAAACCACCACTGCGGTACGCCGTTAGATAGTAGTTTTCATCCGTAATATTCGCCACGTTTAAACGTGCTGTTAACTTCTCACTGAAGGTGTAGTTAGCAAATACGTCAAACACGATGTAATCCGGCACACCAAGTTCATCGTTAGCGGCACTATCAGGCTGACCCACATACACTTCACTCGAGTAGTTGGCTGCGGCACCAAAGCTGAATTGATCCGTTAACTGATAACGTACTTGAGCAAAGGCCGATTCATCAGCAAAGTTAGCAAGAATACCGCCCTCTGACTCTTCGTCTGCAGACTTCAATATTTCAGATTCCATCACGGACAAGCCTAACTGAGCACTTAAGCGGTCTGTAATATTACCGACCAATGAAAACTCTACACCTTGTACACGGTTTTTACCTGTGTTGTAGGTGCCTTCTACGTCGTAATCCGTACCTTCCATCACATCATCTTTTGTGATTTGGAAAAGTGCGGCAGTGGCTAACAGTTTATTATTCAGCAAATTCCATTTTGTACCCAGCTCAATGTTTTCAACGGTTTCAGGTTTGGCTTTATCAACGTTCTCAGTGTTTGAACAAATACCGCCATAACCACAGCTACCACCTACATCAGATTCACCGCCATTAATATTGGCAGCCGTGCTGTAGGTTAGATACACATTGCTGTTATTTGTTAACTTATAAACACCACCAAGATGGCCGTTCAATAAAACATCATCATATTTGTATGTTTCTTCATTGCCGGAGCGGTTAGTCACTATATTTTTATATTCAAATGCATCCGCACGCAGGCCTGCGAATACCGACCATGAATCATTCAGGTCAACCGTATCCATTGCATAAATAGACAGCGTATCAATGCTGTAATCTGAATCCACATCACCTTTGGAAATATCACGTTGCATTAAACCGTTAGGGTTAATTACATAATTACCATTACCATCAACGATGCAATAACTATCCGATACGCCACCTCGGCCTGCCGTTTTACAATTACTCGCACCAGTATTGGTCACGTTATACACACCGTTCACGACATTGTGTTGTGAATATTCAGCACCCAATACAAACTGGTGTTTCATACCGGCGATTTCGGAATCCATTAACACATTTAACTGATTCGCAAAGTATTCCACTTCTTGCCAACCCTGGTGTGTACTAAGTGAAATGGTATCGATGGCGCCAAAAGCATCCGATGCATCACGAGTTGTGCCACGGGCACCGGTTACCACATAACCATTATCGGTGGTACCGTAACGGGTGGCATTTTCAATACGTACATTACTGTTTAAATCGTACATGGCACGAAATGTCACTGTATCAATATTAGACTTTAAAAAGTCTTGATCCTGCGCATAAGCGGGCACACTTTCGTTTACTTTATTGGTATCACGATCAATATAAGCACCAAGATCATTACGATCGAATGCTCTTAAGAAATAATAGTCCGCCACCAGTTTTAATTTATCATTTGCTTGATAAGTAGCCGAAAGCGCCGCGCCGTTACGTTCAGCGTCATTCGGGCCACGATCAGGTACTTCTTGATAGCTGTGTAAAACATTAGCACGAAGTGCCAAGTCTTCATTCATTGTCTGATTGCTATCTAAAGTGATACGACGATAATCATCGGTTCCAATGCCCGCTTCCACTTTATTAAAGTCATACTCTGTACTGGCTTGTTTTGTAATACTGTTAATCGCACCGCCACTTGAACCACGACCAGCAAATGTTGAACTTGGGCCTTTTGTAATTTCTACTTGCTCAACCGCAAAGCTTTCACGGGTGCTCATACCTGGGTCACGTAAACCATCAACAAATACATCGGAGCGAGCTTCATGACCACGAATCACATAACGGTCGCCGAACGCATTGCCGTTCTCTCCAGTACCTAGGGTAATACCAGGCTGAGCATCTACGATATCTTTTAAGTCACTGCGACCCGATTCAAGAATCTGAGTTTGTGTTAATACCGTGATGGTTTGTGGTGTATCCGCTAGGTCTTTGACATGACGGCTATCACCAGACACTTTAGCTTTATATGGTGCACCCGCTTCAGCATATGGGTTGGTGTCAACGGTGCGCTCTTCAACTTGCATGGCATCCAGTACAATCGCATCTTCAGCAGAAGCCGATTGAATGGCCCCTACCAGCAAAGTGGGTAGACCTATGGTTAATGCCGCTGCGCTTGGCGCAAGACGAGACTTACGTAAGGTTAGCGGTTTTTTAATGTTGTGCTTCATGTCAGTCCTTAAAAGATGTATTTGTTATGAGGGTAAAATCAATTGGCTTTACCAGTGATAACTGAGCTCGCCCGGGTGCAAAGTCATCAGGTACAGGTGGTAATGGCGACGCATCATCGAGCACCTTCAAAGCCGCATCATCTAGCAGCGGATAACCACTGGATGTTTCGATGGAACGACGTAATACGGTACCGAGTCGATCAATCGTAAAAGCAACACGGACCGTGCCCTCTTGCTTTTCTTTTTTTGCAGCCATTGGGTAACCTTGATGCTGAGCCAGCCAACGATTCATTTGATTGATGTAATTTTTCGCAGTGCCTTTCACTCCACCACTTTGACGTTGATCTGATCGACCGGTCGATTTGATGGCTGCTTGCACACTGGCCGCACTGGCTTGAGTTTTGGGCTCTGCTGTTTCTCTCTCACTTTCACTGGGTGAAGCGACTGCTTCTTTTTTTATTGTATTGTTAGTTTCATTGACCGCTTTTACGCTATTGTTATTAAGCGCCGTTGTTTTAATGATGGGTTTAATAACGGCTTCTTTTTTCGATTCTTTCATCACCGATTTTTCAGTTTTTGCAGACTCTTTGATTTCCACTTTTTTTAGGGTTGATTCGCTGAGCATAGACAATCGTTCTTGAATATTGGCATGGGATCCTTGTGTGCCTAAGCCCACCTCAATACCTAGTTCTCCTGCATCCATTGCATCCCCTTGCTCATTTTCTGCTTCCGCCAGTAATGCAAATAAGCCCAACCCATGCAGCAATACAGCCAATAAAAATGCGATAACACCACTACGCAAGTTCGTCATTATTTTTCCAATGTATAAAGTTTGACGGACCATTTTGGCGTATTGGCAAATACACCTAATAATTCATCCAGTTGTTTAGCGGTTATCTTTTCATCAGCAAATAAGGCAAGACTGCCGGTTGCGTTCAAATCTATTTTTTTATCCAATTGTTCTATTAAAATCGTCTCACCGTTAAATGATAATTGACCATCAGCAAACATTTCTAAACGCAAGGTTTGCGCTTGTGCCATCTCTAACTGAGCAGTAGAAGGCAAAGTAATGGCTTGATCAGGTTGTGCTTTTATTTGTCCGGCTACCATGAAAAAAATCAGCAATAAAAACACGATATTGATCAGCGGAATCATATTGTCATCCGATGAGGGTTTGCTGTGACCATCTACTATGAGATTGAATTGATTAAATTCTTGCACGCTTAACTCTCACTTTTTTTCGCTGATAGATTGGCCAATTTGAAGATCCTTGAACCCTAGTGCTTGTAGTTGTTCATAAACGTCTAATAAACGACCTAACTTCACCGACTCCTCGCCACTAATCACCAGTGATTGCTTCAGCTGTGTGTTGGATAACTCAGCCATTACGTTTTTCAATATAATGGGGCGCTTGATGGTATCGGTGAGCAATGCAAATTCATTTTCATAAACGATCAGCACAGCAGGTGCATCTTGCTCAGCTTGTTCGTTCGAAGTGGGAACTAACAAATCCAGCATTTGCCACTGACTAAAACTGGATGTGAGCATGAAAAACATCAGCAGAATAAAGACCACATCAATTAACGCTGTTAAGCTAATAGGCCTAGCTCGGCGCGCATTGCCTGAAAGAGAATCCACTTGAATCATGATGCACAGGTTTGATTATTTGCCTGGTTTACAGAAGCGGCTTGTTTGGCAAAAAACGTAAAAATCTGCCCGAGATCATCTTGCAGTGCTTGTGTTTGAATTTCAGCTTGGCGCTCTAACGCACTGTGAATCAGTGATACAGGAATGGCCACGCCCAAGCCCACCGCAGTGGTTAATAATGCTTGCCAAATACCACCTGATAGAACGGCTGGGTCCACTTGTGCACCAGCCATCTCCATTGCCTTGAACGCTTCGATCATACCTAACACGGTACCGAACAAACCCAAAAGCGGAGCCACAGTTGCGATGACTTCAAGCGGTCTTAAATGGGATTTATTGTGTTGCGCTACCAAGCGCGCTTGGCGAACAACTTCTGCTTGGATACTTGACGAGTCCAGATTGCTGCTTTTAAACAACTCAACAGCACGGGAGATAATTTGACTACGAGGGTTACGCTGACCTTGTGATAATAGCGCGATCTGCGTCACTTCACCTTGTTGTAAATAAGCGAGTAATTTTGCGGGCGTTGCATTTTTGGCAGATCGTTGTAAAACGATTTGAACACCTTTAAGCAAAATAAAGCTCGTGGCCACCACAGAAAGGCATAATAAAATGGCTACAACAGGCCCACCGATTTGTTCAATAAATGCACTGATCACTAACATGCTTATCATCCAAAAGTATTAGTTTTTGGATGTTAATCTAAGTGATAATGATTATCAATGGCATCATTATTACTAAAGTAGCATAAAAAAACCCAAAACAATTTTGGCTTTGCAGCTAAATTGACTCAGGTTCATAACAGGTGGCGTAAATTAATTACGCTTTTTTACAGTACTCAGCAATGATCACGATATGTGAGCCATTCACCTTACCTTCAATATGTTTCGGGTTAGAGGTTAAAGAAATGTTTTTAACCAAAGTACCCTGCTTAGCAGTAAAGTTTGCGCCTTTCACCACCAAGTCTTTTACAAGTGTCACACTGTCACCCGCTTGCAATACAGCCTTATTGACATCGTATGTGGGCTGAGCATCTTCATCAGGCAAACCTTGTTTGGCCCACTTCTCAACATCTGGATCAAGATAAAGCATATCCAAGCTATCTTGGGCCCATGTTTCACCTTTTGCAATTAAGGCAAATAGCTGTCGGTAAGCCATCACTTGCACAGGGGCCTCTTGGCTCCACATGCTGTCATTAAGGCAGCGCCAGTGGTTAACATCCATGCTAGTGGGATCAGAGATTTGGTTTCGGCATGTTTCGCATACCACAATGCTTTGATCTAAGCTGCCGTCTGAGGGCTCCACCGCATATGCAGATAGCTGTTCAGTTGATGTACATAATTCACACTTATTATCACTGCGTTGCAGCAAGGCTTGTTCGACACTCATGATTTCACACTTAATTGACGTACATTTTGGGCGGGTATTGTAGCGCTTTTGCCACAAACAATCTTGATCTGCGTAATCGGCTCGACAATCCATGAAAAGCAATCCAATCTACTGCCTCGTGCGTATAAGAGCCACAACTATAAAAGAGCTAAACATGATTACTTTACATCACCTAAATAACTCCCGATCCCAGCGTATTATTTGGTTATTAGAAGAACTTGGCATCGAATACAACATTCAGTTTTACCAACGGGACCCTATTACAATTTTGGCTCCTCAAAGCCTAAAAGATGTACACCCTCTAGGTAAAAGCCCTGTCATTACCGATGATGCAACCGGTATTACCCTAGCGGAAAGTGGCGCTATTATTGAGTATTTAATCGCCAAGTACGGCTCGCAATTCAAGCCTAGCGAAAGCGATGATCAATATTGGCAGTATATTTATTGGCTTCATTTTAGTGAGGGTTCATTGATGCCGCCTATGGTCATGCGCCTAGTGTTCATGAAAATGCGCTCAGCACCTATGCCGTTTTTTATTAAACCGGTGGCAAAAATGCTGGCAGATAAAGTCCTTAAAAGCTTTGTGTCACCCAATATTAAACATTCACTGGCTTATATCGAGTCTCATCTTGAAAAGAACTCTTGGTTTTGCGGTGATCAACTAACCGGTGCTGATTTTCAAATGAGTTTTCCATTAGAAGCATCTGCAGCACGGGGACTCATCGGTGATGAATATCCAAATATCAAAAAGTATGTAAAAACCTTTCAAGCTCGCCCAGCCTATCAGGCCGGTTTAGCCAAAGGCGGCGAATACGACTACGCCTAGGCTCAGCCTCCTTTAAATGCCCCTAATATGAACCAATATCAAGGGGCATTTAGTTTTTATCATTACCCAAGCTGTGCCCCCTTTGCTAAAATCTGCCCATATTTTTATACGAGTGGATACCATGGCTCAGGCTCAAAATGTATTAGCGGTAAATAACGACCTTCCAATTCGTACCGACAAACCTGTACACAGTGGCAAAGTTCGCAGTGTCTACTGGCTTACCGAAGCTGATAGCAAACGCCTGATTGCAGAAAAAGGCTACAATGTTGCATCCGATGCCCCCCTTGCCATCATGGTCATTAGTGATCGCATCAGTGCATTTGACTGTATCTGGCACGGTGAAGGCGGCCTACAGGGTATCCCTGGAAAAGGCGCTGCACTGAATGCTATTTCAAATCATTGGTTTCAGTTATTCAAAGACAATGGACTAGCCGATAGCCATATCCTTGATATCCCTCACCCTTTTGTATGGATTGTTCAAAAAGCTCGACCAGTGATGATCGAGGCCATTTGCCGATCTTATATTACTGGCTCCATGTGGCGTTCATACAGTAAAGGTGAGCGTGAGTTCTGCGGTATTCAATTACCCGACGGTTTAGGCAAGGACCAAAAACTGCCAGAGCTATTAATGACACCCAGTACCAAGGGCATTTTAAAAGGTATTCCCGGTGTGCCTGAACAAGATGATGTGAATGTGAGCCGTCAAGACATTCGTGATAACTACGCTGCGTTTAACCTTAAAAGTGAACAAGACATCGACCTGTACGAAAAGCTACTCAGCGAAGGGTTTAATGTGATCAGTAACGCGCTTGCTGAGATTGATCAAATTTTTGTGGATACCAAATTCGAATTTGGTTACGTAAGCGATGCAAATGGCATTGAAAAACTGATTTACATGGATGAAGTGGGCACACCCGATAGTTCACGTATTTGGGATGGCCAGCAATACCAACAAGGCAAGGTTGTAGAAAACAGCAAAGAAGGTTTCCGACAATTACTGCTGAATCACTTCCCAGACCCTGATATTTTATTAAACAAAGATCGTATGGACGAACGAGAAGCCCTTGCACGTGATAATGCTTTGCCTGCTGAAGTGTTTGAACAAGTCAGCCAAACCTATATTGGTATTGCTGAGAAAATCATTGGACGCCCATTACATCTTTCACAAAATCCAAAACAAGAAATCATTGATGTTCTTAAACATGATTATGGTTTGATTGATTAATTGCCCGGTTTAATCGGCTAAAAATTAAAAGCGGGTATTGATCAATCAATACCCGCTTTTTTTTGTTAAAACAATTTAGTCTTTATTGCGGCTGCAAAGTTAACACCCACTTAGTTGGGCCAGGTAAAAATGATGAAGCACGCCCATCTACCCAATCACCGTGCCCAGCATCATAATAAGATGACAACGGGTGCCCACTTTGGCCTGTGGCCATATGAAAATAACCGTCTTCTTCATGACCTGGGGAAACTGCAAATCGCTGTGACGCGCCAGAGCTCGGCTTTTGTACACGTGGCATATAGGTATCACCACTCATTTTTACCGCAGGCATATCCAATAACAACCCCAACATGGGTACCGCTTTGCTAAGCGGGTGTTGAATCGATAAAGTATTCGTATCCCCCCATGTAATGTCATGTAAATGACCACCCTCTTTTAATAATGTGTTAAGGGTTTTATCAAGCATGGCAAATAGAAATTCATTCCATGTTTGAAAACCTACAGGCACATGTTCGTGTGGCTGCTCAGTTATCAACTGCCAAACTGGATACTCGATAAAATTATCAATAGACGATGGCCAAAATTCATTACTGTTAGCATCTAAATAGCGGTAAATGCTACCAGCTGTTTGATCCACAATGTTTTCGCGAAAACGCTTAACTAATAGATAACCTGAGCTGGTACTGCTTGCTCGTGCTTCCCAGTTATTTAATGCATTAATAACATCGCTATAATCTTCTTTATTGTCAGAGACTAAAGTCAAAAGCAAGTCATGCCAGCGCTGTAAAAATACCGCTCGGTCGTCCAGTTGTATGTCTAAAAAATCTTGTTCACTAAATTGATTTATTGCATACAAATCATCACGAATCTGTTTTTGTCTTGGCCCTAACGCGTAATTATTGACGCCTACTTTTTTAAGTGCATCTCCACTAACAATACGGGCATTGGCTGTCCAAATTCGATCATCGTTAGGGTTTACAACTTTAGGGTAATCCTCAACAGGCAAATATCCTTGCCAACCCTTATCACCTTGGCTCCAATCTTGTGGTAGTTGGCTGCCGCTATAGTGTTTACCCATTCCAGTTTCAAAACCAAAACGCTGCGGTAATCGTCCCATAATCGTCCACGCTTGATTACCCGCTTTATCCACCACATTTAAGTTTTGTCCCGGTACACCAGACTCCGCTGCGATGGCTAACGCCTCATTGACATCATCAGCGGTTTCTAAATCCAGCAACCTAAAGTTAATACCTTCAACATCGTGAGCCACCCAACGCATGGCTAGTAATTCACCTTTTTGATTTTCACCAATGACAGGGCCCCATTGTGTTCGTTTTATTTTAGCCTGTTCATTTTTTTTGCCTTTTATTTTGATGGTCTCTAGTTCTAAATCAAAATCCACAAATCCCGCTTTGGTTAAATACTGGGTTTTTTCCTCATTTGTTTTTAACACAATGACATCATGGTAATCCCCTTGGCTGTTTGTAAACCCCCATGCAATATGCTCATTACTACCCACTACAATCGCTGGCGTGCCGGGTAAACTAGCCCCTGTCATACGTCGCCCGTCACTTAGATACCAGCTCGCTCGATACCAAATATTAGGTACTCTTAACTTTAAGTGCATATCATCAGCAACCATGGCTGAACCGTGTTTGGTTAAATCCCCCGAAACAGACCAATTATTAGAGCCGTAATGTATTTGATCAAAAAACTGGTAGTCGCTGGTTTGTTCGGCATTGCGAATATCTTGTGAGAATGAGGCCAAAGGTTTTTTAGGTATGCTTGTATTTTCTTTTAATGGCTGCCCCTGTAAAGGTGCGTCCCAATAGCCCCCTTGGCTGGTCAGAAAGTCAAACCAATCTTGTGGTAATTCGTCCTTCATTACCGCTAATGAACGCTCACTTTGGCTCCACTGTGGCTGCAAATCAATGTACATGCTAATTAAAACCAAAGCGCTATCTGCATGCTGCCACAATGCGGGTGTCGTATTTAAAATATGATATTCAAACGGCTTTTCTTCTAAAGAGTTTATACCGGCATTTACACCTAGGGTGTATGCCTGCAAAATGGTTTTATGCTGCTCAGGTAATGCATCAACTGCTAACTGGGCACGTTTTCTAAATTGATGAACTCGCATTTTACGATCAACGTTAAGCGCCCGATCACCAAATAATTCACTCAATTCCCCTGCGCTATTCTTACGTAGTAGGTCCATTTGAAATAAACGCTCTTGCGCATGCAAAAAACCTAAAGCAAATGCCGTATCACTGCGCGCCCCTGTTTGAATGGTGGGAATGCCTTGCTCATCTCGCTCAATAGTCACGGTATTGTGTAAATCAGAAAAGGCATAAGTACCATCAAGCAAAGGTAAACTTTGTCTAAGGCTAATATAGAAATACATACAGGTAAGCAGTAATAACACAAGTAAGACAGACAAGGTTACTTTTAATGTTCGAACCATGATTAGCTCCAATATTATTTTTATAATGGGACAAGTGTGTCACACATAAAACATATTGAGAAAGGCCAATTCGGCCAAGACTAAGGTTTAAATATAGATGATTTTGTTGTAATAAATCGACTTAGATTAAAGTCTTTGATGATTTTTTCATTATACTGTTGATGACGATGTCGGTAAGCATCGAACCCTTCGTAACTAACAGCATGTAAACAATAAGGACAATTCTGCTCACCATTAAGCAAACTAATACATGTAGTCGCCTCGGTTCTCACAAGCTGGCCTTGGCTTATTTTCTTTTTAATTTCATCACATAACGCAAAATGAAATAAACCATCAACCTTAATAATTACCGGACTATTTTTAAAATATAATAAATTTTCAGATCCAGATCGAAGGGTATTACCCTCTATATCAACCCATTGTTTTGCAAGCAGTTGCCGGTTCTCCCAGCTTAAATGCAAATCAGGATTAAATAATTCAAAGCGCCCTAATTGCTCAGCTCCCATTTTTTTGCGTAAAACATTGAGTGTCTCATCAAGGGTAAAATCATAGAGGTTCATGGTAAAACATCTTCTAAAATAGAGGCTATCTTACCTTCCGCATCAGTTCGTACTTTAAATTCAACCCGACGCGAGCGCTCATCATCTTCATTACCTAAGTTATCTTGTACAACCTTTGCTGAGGATAAACCATTTGCTGTTAAATACGTTTTTAGCCATTTTTTTTCATTGGTCACCTCGGGTAAATTTAATAAGTATGCCAAGGTACTGCGCGTGCGTGCTTGCGATAATGCCATGTTGTAAATATAAGCATCATCATCACTTATTGCGCCTAACCAAGCACTGGAGGTATGACCTTCTATGCGTACTTCTAAAATATCGTTGCGGTATTTATCTGCGGTAATAATGCCAAGATAACGAGGGAAAAAATCAGCCAAGATGGTTTGGAATTCTGGGTTGAGTTCTGAGTCGCCTTTTGCAAACAACAGCTCAGTTTTATTGAATCGAAAGGTTAGATCTTCTTGTATTTCAGCGCCCCAACTTTTAAGGTCAGGTTCAAATTCTGCTAATAAATCTTGATATAACTGAGTGCGTAAATGATCATACAGAATGGCAACATCTGTTATTTTTTTTCTTTGCAGCTCAACATTAATCATAAATACAATGGATATTAATAAAAATACCATCATCAAACCTGCCATCAAGTCACTTACCGCAACCCAATGTCCTTCTTGCTCTTTTATACCGCCTAGTTTTTCTTCATCTGTGAGCATATATTAACCCTTGCTTTCGGCTAATTTAACCAGCTCATGCAGTCTATCGGTTAATGGCCCATAATCTTGTACAAATTTTTCGCTTAATGCACCCAGCTGCTGACCAAGGGTCTTCAGTGATTTATTTAATTCTTGCTCCAAGGCCGCATCCAATTTGGCAATTTTTTTATCACTTTTAATCAGGCTTTGCATAATTTGATGATCAAGTTTTTCAAATGCAGCAGTATAAGATTGTTGCAATGTGTCACTTAACTGCCCGGTTGTAGCTGACATGCTTTGTGTGGTTTTAC
Organism: Bermanella sp. WJH001; assembly: GCF_030070105.1. Taxonomy (NCBI): domain Bacteria; kingdom Pseudomonadati; phylum Pseudomonadota; class Gammaproteobacteria; order Oceanospirillales; family Oceanospirillaceae; genus Bermanella; species Bermanella sp. WJH001. The sequence continues at coordinate 1,396,270 of NZ_JASJOO010000002.1, forward strand.
TGAGCATGTTTTCCATACGGGTATTATATTGTTCAAGCGTCGAAGCTAAGCCGGTTGTTAAAAAAGTAATACGCTCTTCCAATTGAGGCAAACCTTGACCCGCCTCACTGACCAGCGTTGCCAAGCCCGTTAAATGTTTGTCTAACACATCACGTTGTGTATTTAAGCCTTGCAGCATATTGCCAAGACTTTCACTGATGCCATTAAAAGATTCTGCATGATGCACCATATTCTCAAAAGCATCGGTTGCTTGAACCATAGAATGGCCGATACGCTGTTGATTATCAGCCAACTCAACTAATTGCTGTTTATATTCTTTTTGCCATTGCAGCATACTGCCAACACTTTCATTAAGCCGCTTAAAGTTCTCACCGTATTGCTCATCAATTTTGGTATTGAAATCACGCATAACCACGGCCAAGGCTTCTATCAATGCTTTTGTATTGGCTTCTACCATTTTTTCTTGGTAATGCTGCATAGCAATAATCAAATCATCACTTTGGCGTTTCTGCTCAACACGCATTAATGCAACCTGCTGATATGCCGTATTGTCTGGATCTTGACTTAGCGCTTTGAGGATCGCCTGCATTGAGTCATTTAAATCATCAATACTGGTTGTGCGCTGATGATGCTCCTCTTTATGGGTCGCATCCATCACAGCACGAAACTTTATGGTCAATGCCCCTAACAACCCAGCAATAGACGACCAGAATGCGGTTTTAAGACCACTTAATAGCTGAGGTACACTATCTTGAAGGTGTTGGGTATCAAAATCACTTAAACCCAGCGCAACACCAAGAAAAGTACCAAAGATACCGATGCTGGTTAAAATCGTCGGCGCCGACTCTGCCGTGCGAGAGCTGTAGCGAAAGAATTGAAAGTACACCGTTAACATAACGATGATACTGATCAGGACTAGCGTCCAAGGGGAAAGCTGAAGAAGCTGCTCGAGCATAATCCTTATCCATAAGGCTCATTTATCGACTGCTATGAGCAATTATTATTCTGGTCTAATACACGCCTGTATTGCTATAGCTTAGACTAGGGATATGCACGGTGCCTTGTAATCTTAGTTAATACGGCGCACTTTAACTAAACTTGTGAGAAATTAAGCGATTTTGGCTGACTTTACTGAGGTCTGCGGCAAGATTACCTTGAATCGACTGCCCTTACCTACAACACTTTGCACAGATATTGTTCCACTATGTGAGCCAACTATAGTATAGGCAATAGCCAAACCTAGGCCAATTCCCTGCCCTACATCTCTGGTAGTGAAGAATGGATCAAATATCTTATCTCTATCTTTTTGCTCGATGCCACAACCATTATCATCCACACAAACAATGGCTTGATCCGCATTTCCACCCACATGAACTTGTACTCTATGATTTTTCTTATCACTTGCCTTAATGGCATTATCGATCAAACGTGAAAACATCATTTTAAGTTGCTTTTTACGCCCATAAACCGTTATAGATTTCACAAAATTATTGTCGATATTAATGTTGCTATTGGTATCGCTCACTTCTTTGATGATCTCATCTAACAAGTCATTAATAACAAATGTTTGAAAATCTTCGTTATCTACTTCACTGAAAACCTGCATACTAGCGACAATATCTTTTACACGATTTAATGATTGACCGGTTTCATCAATAATTAATTCAACTTCAGATGCAAGACCTGACACATCATTTTGATTTAAAGAGATTGATGCATTGTTGTCATACAACTCATTATGAATTAAAACTTTATCCACTTGTGCAAGGTGCTCAACTAACTCTTTTGTGTAATCTTTTAGGCATGACACATTCGATGTAACTATTGCCATAGGATTGTTGATTTCATGGGCAACTCCAGCGGCAAGATTACCAATAGAGACTAATTTCTCAGTTTCTATAAGTTTATTTTCTGTACTGCGTAGTTTTTTTACCATGGCATTAAACTGAACCAATAACACGCCTATTTCATCTTTGCTTGAAGATTTCACCAGTACATTTCTATCGCCATCTGCCAGGGCTTTAAAACTCTTTCTAAGTTGCTTGATAGGACGGGTAATGCTTCTAGATATATTGGAAGATGCCAGAGCAATAATCATCGCCATGGCAATCATAAACATCATGACTACCCATCTTGTTCTATAGATTGGTGCCAATATATAAGACTCTGAATACTCTAATCGCATGACACTGGCAATAGAAGGAAGAATAGAGGCGACCACTAATACCTTATCACCAGGTATAAAATTTGACGACTCATCTTGCCAAAGCTGATTAGCTTGATCTTGACTCATATGAAAGCTGTTTTCATCAAATATAATTGAACTCCAACCATCTGATTTTCTTTCACTTAAACTTACTGAGCTATGGCTTTCTAATAAACCTGAACGCTCCAATGTTTTATGAATTCTTGATAATGGTACTCTTGCAATAAGGGTTGAGAGATACTTGCCATCACGATAAATGGGGGAAGAAAAATACACAAACCGTGGCTCATCAAGATGATTTACATCTGAGATTACCACCTGGCTTTGCATGCTATAACGTGTATTTTTAAGCAGATTTCCCATGTAGTTACTTACAAATGGCTCTCCAAGTACATTTTTACCGTGATATTTACCGTGAAGCATTGAGAAAATAACAAAGCCATTATTAGATACTAAAAAGATATCATCAAATCCATTTCGCTCAGTTATCTTTCCAATAAAATCGATATAGCGGTCTTCAACATCTTGATAGAATGATGAGTAAATCCCACCATCGTTAAGGATCGTAGAAAAATCTAGATAAGCCGACTGAAAAGCGGGCATTAGCGCCATAGATTCCAATTCATTTCTTTTATTATTAATAAATGATTCGATCTCTAACGAAATTTCTTGTGAGTGATTATTCAGTCTTTTTTTTACATCATCATATCGGCTTATTTCAAACAACCAATTAAGTGTAATACCTACAATGAATAAAGGGACTAAACCTAGTACCATACTAAAAGCAAGTATTTTAATTCCGAGTGTTTTAAAGAGGATTTTTTTCACATTTATATCCCCCACGATCCATTATGATTTCGCCAATATAACTGAACCATCAACTCCCATTCAGTAGGCTGCCTTAATTGATGATAAACAACAGGTCTAATGAGAGCTTCGCTTTTATATAATATGTCTGTTTGATTATCTTGATTACCGATGAAAAGCACTTGATGCCAGATGTGCCTATTTTGGTAATCCATTACTACAGTTTGATTATGAATTGGAAATTCTAAATTAACCAACTTGTTAAATTTAAAGGCATCATTTGTGATATATAACTGAACAAAATACAAAGCTAAACTAAAAATATATTCCTGTTCATTATCTGCGTGACGCTCATAGAGCACACTAGAGAAGTAACCCTGATGATAGGTTTTCCTATAAGGCAAACAGGTATTGAAAACCAATGCCTTGGTAGATGCTAACTTTTCTAAAACACGTTCTCCTTTTGATTGGCAAACGGTATTAATCACCGTTTTCTTGGTATTGGTAAAAATGAGCTCTTCTAGTTGAGCAAGTTCAAAGTCTTGCTCAATATTAATATAGCGAAATTCTTTCCATCCTTTTGCGGCCATAAGGTCTTTTAGAATATTACTGGTTAAATAAGCGCTTACCGATTCATCGCTCACCAAAACTGGGGGCTCATAACCCATTCTATCTATGACCCCTAAGATTGGCTGGATACTTTGATTGAATACTGGACCAAAATTCCACAAATAGCTTTCCGATACCAAACCATTTGAGCGGCCAGTAAATAAAAAGGGAATCGTATTATCTTGTCCAAGCGCGGTAATGACATTCAGCTTACAGGCTTCTGTAAAGCACCCTAAAATCATCACATCAGTATCATCAATTGTTTGATGAATATGATCTTGAACTGCGAGCGTATTACTTGGGTCATCTATGAGGGAATAACTAAGCTGTGGTTGTTCATCCACAATGCTTTCAAGCTGATTTTTGGCAAAAGTCATCAACTCAGGTGAAGCGGCATCATTAACAAGGTAAATATGAACCTTGGAGAAACTTGAGCTGATAAACCAAATACCGACAGATACCGAGACCACCAGTAAAAAGGCGCATACGATTTGAAAGAGTTTCATGATCAACATCCGCTAACCTGTATAAATAGATTAAGCTGTCTAAGCTGTCATACAAAATATCTTTTATTCCTAATAATGTGGCCTTTTAAGGTATATTTCATCTAACTCAGTAATACACGCGGGTATATAGCCTTAAATATGGGCAGCTCCCAGCCCTTAAATAAATTGACGATCTAAAAAAGTAAATTGTGATTGATATTAGAGATAACGAAACATACGCCTTTATGTGCTCTGAACATTTAAATTTAGGCGTATTGAGATAGGTGCAAAATTAAATTGCACCTGTTTTTTAGAAAGAAATAGTTTTTGATTGATTCCAGATGGCATCATCTATATGAGGTAATATGAGCCATTCAATGGCGGGAGTAAATAAATCAAACGACCTCACTTCAACTTTCACCTGCCTAAGTGCATGTAGAAGCGCAGAACGGGAAGGGTTCGCTGCAAGTTGGCTCACCAAAGCAAAATGCTTTAAAGGAGTCAGTGCCACATTCTCAAATACCATTTTCTGGGCATGAGCTGATAGGCCATGAAAGTGACCTTGAATCGCAGTAAAGTCGCTCAACCAGCTTTTTAAATTATGCTCATTCATTTGCTCACAACAGAAGTTAATCACATCTGACAATTGATGAGATTCAGTCACCTGCCCTCGCCACATTGTCATTATTAATTGCGTTTGCACATTAATACTGACACTTGCATAAATGAAGTTTTGAGAGTCCATAAAATGCTTTATGTGTTGCATGTTTCTACCCTAAGATGAACCATGTCTCATTCTGGCAGAAAAAACTTCTAGCTGCGTTTATGTTCTGTCTGATTGGGTAATTAAACGTTCGACAATGTAACGGGGAATTACATATTTTTTCCATAAAAAAACCCTGCTATTTACATAGCAGGGTTTTTCTTTGATACATCACACTTAAGCAGTTTTTTAGCCTAAGTAAGACAACATCACACCCGCAGCTACCGCAGAACCGATAACACCGGCTACGTTCGGGCCCATGGCGTGCATTAACAAGAAGTTATGAGGGTTAGCCTCTAAACCTACTTTATTTGATACACGAGCTGCCATAGGTACAGCAGATACACCGGCTGAACCAATCAACGGGTTAATCGGTGTTTTAGAGAACAAGTTCATAAACTTTGCCATTAATACACCAGCACCAGTACCCACACAGAATGCAGCTAAACCTAGACCGATAATTGCAATGGTTTCCCAGTTCAAGAACGCATCAGAACTCATTTTATAACCAACCGATAGACCTAAGAAAATAGTCACCACGTTGATCAGAGCATTTTGCGCAGTATCGCTTAGACGCTCAACCACACCAGACTCTTTCATCAAGTTACCAAAGCAGAACATACCAAGAAGAGGCGCAGCTGATGGCAAGATCAAGGCAACCAGTACCAATACGGCGATTGGGAACATGATTTTCTCAAGCTTAGATACCACACGTAGCTGTTCCATTTTAATAGAACGCTCAGCTTCTGTGGTCAGTGCTTTCATAATCGGCGGCTGGATCATTGGCACAAGTGCCATGTAAGAATAAGCCGCTACCGCAATGGCACCTAATAGCTCAGGGGCAAGTTTGGATGCGATGAAAATTGACGTAGGACCGTCTGCACCACCAATGATGCCGATCGCTGCTGCTTGCTCTATGGTGAAATCCATAATGCCAAAATGCGTCAGCACAACAGCACCAAGGACAGTACCAAAAATACCAAACTGAGCCGCTGCACCTAATAGCAAGGTTTTTGGGTTAGCCAGTAATGGACCAAAATCCGTCATGGCACCCACACCCATAAAGATTAATAGCGGTGCAACACCACTGGCAATCGTCATAGAGTAAAAGGTATACAACATACCGTTTTCAAAACCTAAGCTGCCGCCTAATGCTACGGCTTGCTTATATAAAATGGTTTCAGCATGGTGATAAGCATCCAGTAAAGATGCGGTATCCGCATTAGCCGCCAAGCCTAACAACGCACGGAATTGATCCACAACTTCAGGGCTACCAGTACGAATAGCCTGTTCAGCCGCAGACCAACCTAAGCCGGCATTAGGAATATTTACCAACAATGTACCTACTGCAATAGGAAGCAGTAGCAGTGGCTCAAAGCCTTTTTTGATTGCTAGGAATAACATACCAAAAGCAACCAGCATCATGGCGAATTGGCCTGGTTCAAAGGCATAAAAGCCCGTGTCGTGCCAAAATTTTAATAACGTTTCCATGAAATTCCCCTTAAGCGATTGTTAGCAATGTATCGCCAACAGAAACTGAATCGCCTTCTTTCACGCTAACAGAACCCACTGTGCCAGACTTGCTTGCACGTACTTCGGTTTCCATTTTCATGGCTTCAAGAATGACGATTACATCGCCTTCTTCCACGTAATCACCGGCCGCTACTTCCACTTTCCAGATATTACCGGCAAGAGGGGCAACCATTGGGTCACCGCCGCCAGCGGCAGCAGGCGCACCGGCTGCAGGAGCAGCAGAACCACCTAGGCTAGTCGGCGCACCGTTAAGGGCACCAAGCTGAGTCACGTCACCGCCTTCATCTACTTTCACCACGTATTCGTTACCATCAACGGTAATGGTGAAAGTATCTTCAGCTTCGCCTTTAGGCGCTGGTTCAAACGCGTCTGGATTGCCACGGTTTTCTAGGAACTTAGGGGCAACCTGTGGGAACAATGCATACGTTAACGCATCATCAATTTTATCTGCCGCAAGCTTAATGCCTTTATCAGCAGCAAGCGCATCAACATCGGCAATGATTTTATCAAGTTCGTTTTCTAGAAGGTCAGCTGGACGACACGTAATCACTTGCGCACCATCTAAAACACGGGCTTGTAATTCAGCGTTCATTGGCGCAGGTGCCGCACCGTATTCGCCTTTTAGAATACCTTGCGTTTCTTTAGAAATTGACTTGTAACGCTCGCCTGTTAATACGTTTAATACCGCTTGAGTACCCACGATTTGAGAGGTTGGGGTTACTAATGGAATGTGACCAAGATCTTCACGTACACGTGGAATCTCACGTAGTACTTCATCAAATTTGTCAGAAGCGCCTTGCTCACGCAGTTGGTTTTCCATGTTGGTCAACATGCCACCAGGCACTTGAGCCACTAGGATACGAGAGTCTGTACCACGTAGCGCACCTTCGAACTTAGCGTATTTTTTACGTACATTGCGGAAGTATGCTGCAATTTCCTCTAACAATAGAAGATCGATACCCGTATCACGATCGGTACCTTGCATTGCCGCAACTACGGTTTCAGTGGCTGAGTGACCATAAGTACCAGACATAGAAGAGATTGCCGTATCAACACGGTCAACACCTGCTTCAATGGCTTTAAGGATTGCCATATCTGACATGCCCGCTGTCGCGTGGCAGTGCAATTGAACTTCAAGATCCGTTTCTTTTTTAAGACGAGAAACTAATTCGAATGCTTCGTATGGGTTAATGATGCCGGCCATGTCTTTAATGGCGATAGAGTCAGCACCTAAATCCTCGATTTGCTTAGCAAGAGACAACCAAGCATCAAGATTGTGAACAGGAGAAGTGGTGTAAGAAAGCGTACCCTGAGCGTGCTTACCGTTAGCTTTAACAGCTTTAATGGCAGTTTCAAGGTTACGTGGGTCATTCATGGCGTCGAACACACGGAAAACATCAACACCGTTAGTGGCCGCACGCTCTACAAATTTGTTTACCACGTCATCAGCGTAATGGCGGTAACCTAAAAGGTTTTGACCACGAAGTAGCATCTGATGTTTGGTATTTGGCATCGCTTTTTTAAATTCACGGATACGATCCCAAGGGTCTTCGCCTAAAAAACGAATGCAAGAATCAAAGGTAGCACCACCCCAAGATTCTAACGACCAGTAACCTACTTGGTCTAATTTCTCTGCAATTGGCAACATGTCATCAATGCGCATGCGCGTAGCAAATAAAGATTGGTGAGCATCGCGAAGTACGACGTCGGTAATGCCTAATGGTTTTTTAATATCGGTCATTTGTAATGGCCTTCGTTAATTATCGTTATTCGTTTTTAAAGCGTCATTCTCACTTTTGGCGAGAACGGTGCTCTTTTACGGCTGCAGCTAATACTTTTAATAACTGCTGGTCGACGCCTTTTGCTGGTGCTTTCTTCACTTTAGCAGGAGCCGGAAGGGCTTCTGGGAAGTATTTAGTTACCAACTTGGACATAATGGTGGTGGCAAAAATAAGTACGATTAAAAAAACAAATACCGTACCCATGCCAAATCCCATTAGGCCTAGGCCGTCAGCTACGATCGGGGACATATCATCCACTCCTCATTAGTACTGATCGGGTCTGCTGATGCAGATCTTTTAATAATGAATTATGACAACCTACTTATCTTCTCATAATTCTTCACTAAAGCTGTTTATCTCGCCTTATTGTTATACAACACTGGCAAAATACCGCGCTAATGTACTGTATATGCCTCTTTTAGGCAAATATTGGACGACAGATAAGCAATTGATTTTTAGCATTAATTTCGTGGATTTCTTGCTAAAATATGGCACAAATTTTCCAGATAGACCCTTATGAAACTGGCGCTTGCCCCAATGGAAGGCTTGGTAGACGTTCACATGCGTACGTTGCTTACCCGCAGCAACGCATTTGACTACTGTGTTACTGAGTTCTTACGCATCACTAATCAGTTATTGCCTGAGCGAGTATTCACCCGAATATGCCCAGAGGCATTAAATAACTGGCAAACCCCTTCTGGTACGCCTGTGCACTTGCAGTTACTGGGCGGCGAACCACAACCTATGGCTGAAAATGCCTGTCGTGGTGTAGAGCTGGGGGCACCTGTAATTGACGTAAACTTTGGCTGCCCGTCAAAATTTGTATGTAACAGCGTGGGTGGCTCCATTTTACTTAAAAGCCCAGATAATCTATTTAATGTACTCAGCGCCATGCGCAAAGCCATGCCCGCTCACATACCCTTAACCGCTAAAATGCGTTTAGGCTACGAAGATAAGTCATTAGCCATAGAAAACGCCCAAGCAGTGGAGGCAGCAGGAGCAAGCATGCTATGCATTCACGCCCGAACAAAAGTCGAGGGTTACAAACCCCCTGCTCACTGGGAATGGATTGCTAAAGTCAAAGAAAATGTTGCGATACCGATTATGGCCAATGGTGAAATCTGGACAGTGGACGATTATCTAACCTGCCGTGAGGTGAGTCAGTGTGAGGACATCATGTTAGGGCGAGGCGCAATCGCCACACCCGATTTAGCGTTGCAAATCCGCAATCAACAATTAAGCACGCCCTATCAAGCAGATAGCTGGGCACAACAACTAGAAGACCTATTATGGATGCTCAACACCACTGTGGACTCTGGCAATATCAAATTTGCAGCCGATCGCATGAAACAGTGGCTTGCGTTCTTTAAGATGCGCCATACTTGTGCAGAGGTATTTTTTGAAAAAATTAAGCGCGTTAAAAATCACAACGAACTAAAACAGCTCATTACTCAAGAACTAGAACGGTTCACTTAATTAGCATCAGCCTGAAGAGGAAGGTCTATCGTAAAACACGTACCAACCCCCTCTTCTGATTCAACCGATATACTTCCCCCGTGTTTCTCAATTATCCCATGGGAGATCGACAAGCCTAAACCCGTTCCCTCATTAACCCCTTTAGTTGTAAAAAATGGGTCAAATATTTTATCAATCACACTTTGAGGCATGCCTTTAGCCGTATCACGAATTGTCATCCTTACCATCCCAGATCGCTTAGATGTTGTGATAAAAATGTCACCATCCGACTCCATTGCTTGAGCAGCATTAACCAGCATATTCATAATAACTTGACCAATTTGGCCCTCATGGCCATTTATAACTGGATTATTTTCATCAAGCTCTTTGTGTAGAGTGACTTTATATTTTAATTCATTCCAAACCACCTTAATGGTGTTTTCTATACATTGATTGATTGAAAACGACTCAGTGGTATCTTCATCGCCCCTTGCGAAAGACTTCAAGTTTAATACGATTTCTTTTACTCGTTTTAAACCATCATCACAATCGCTCATAATATTTTTAATATCAGAAAACAAAAAACCGATATCTTCATTATCATCGATTTCTATCATTTTTTTTGCCTCATCCACTGATGAGTTTAAAGCTAATTCTTTTCCCAGTGCGCAGTATTCCGAAATAACACCAAAGTACTCTCTTAGAGTGCCGAAATTACTCACCACAAAGCCTATAGGGTTATTAATTTCATGAGCCACACCCGCTGCCAACTGACCTAATGAAGCCATTTTTTCAGATTGAACAAGTTGAGCTTGTGCCTGCTTTATTTTGTCGTGATTAGATTTTATTTCTTGGTAACTTTTTTCAAGTTTCTTTTGATTGGCGTTACGTTCTAACATACCACCCACCTGATAACCTGCCACCTGACACTGGTCAAGTGTTTCAGGTTTAAAATCTATATTATCTGGTAGGTATATCTCACAAACAGTGCTAACTTTTCCAAAACATTTAATAGGCAACAAAATAACTCTATCTACTGAATTACTTTCACAAAACGTTGTCAATTCTTTATCGTTAATATCTTTAATTTGAATGGTTGAACGATCATGTTTTTGGTAAATATCAGAATATACCTCTAGTGGTAAAGAAGGTAATTTATCTTCCGTACCAATTACTTCCAAGACAGTTATCTTTCCATTTTTCACATAACTATATCGACTAAACTTAGCATTTAAATACTTCATGCTTTCTGACGTATAATCTCGAATACTTTCAGATAAACCTTGCTCTACCTGAGTCAGCCTAGCTACTGCAAGTAGATAATCCGATTCTTTTTTCTGTGCCATGAGATCATTAAATTGATACTGCATCATATCGACACTAGATTGCACTTCGCGGGTTTTTTCATCCAGCAGCTTTTCAGCTGCTAAGCGCGCTAGCTTTTCCCGTTCATATGCAATTTTATAAGTATCAGACATAATATTATCCACCCTAAATCATGAAAAGATCACTTTCCATTTACAGCTTTGTGCCCCATCGTGCATGCATTCAAAATGAGTCATCTGCACAGATTGACCATAGTGCTCAGCTGCACCTTCTAGCAGTCCTTCAGCAACAAAACATAGTTTCCTCTTACTTGAATAGCTCAGCTCACCTTCATTTTCATTAACAGGTGTATAAACAAAAAATGGCGTATATGCATCGGGGTGAATTCGCTTTACATCTGTATGTACTACCGTTTCTAGATTCTCAAGCAATGCTTGAGCATTGGGATAACTGGCTAGTTCAATGGGCCCTCGATTTAGTAGAAATCCAAATAAGTATTTGCCAAAAAGTTTTAGGCCATCCACTAAAGGAATATCCAGCTTTTCACACAAGTTTGTTGCCAGGCTCACAATCTCAGCATCTTCATAATTCACACCGGATGTATAAACACCGCCACTTTTAAGATCACTGGACTCTAGTACTGAATTCCAAACCTCCATATCTGCTATTCCAAGAACAAACTCTTCTAACGCATTAATATTATACCTTGCATGAAATTCTCCTCCGCTTACTGAGCTTCACATTCAAAAATCATTTTTTTTAAACTGTCATTCTCGAAAGGCTTTTCCAAAATATAATTTGCCCCTAGTGACAACGCTTTTTCTAATTCATTGATATGCTGAGCACTAATAACAATGATTTTTAAACTGCCCATTTTGTATTTTTCTCGTGTTAACGAGAGTACTTTAAAACCATCCATATAGGGCATCTTTAAATCCAACGTCATAATTTCGGGTTTGAATTCTGCCAATAGCATTCCTGCTTCGAAGCCATCATGGGCCTCTCTCACTTCCCAGCCTAAGCGTTTAAATACCCTAGCAATTGCGCTGGCCATTGCGATGTCATCATCCACCACAAGTACTTTACTTTTTGACACAAGCCATTCTTTTGGCACAGGTATATCGTTTTTCTTCATGAATTCGAGCAAAGCACTATGCTGAACCCTATGATCGCCGCGCCCGGGCAATTTATATCCCTCAAGCTCACCGCGCTCAATCCATCGAATAACGGTGCGAAAATTAACGCCTGTAAACTTTGCTACCTCTCCAGATGTATACGTAGGCTCCATATCACACCTCTGCAGCTTGTTTTATGATCAATTTAGGCTAGTTTTTGTATAATTAATAGTCAGATATTATACTTTTTTAATCTTAGACAGCTTAGACAGGTTAAATTATAGTCGCGCTTAACCTGGGAGGTGCTTATGGATGGTGTGAGTAAGATTCTATTTGTAGATGATGAACCGCAGATGCTAACGGCTTTGCAGCGTGTATTTAGAGGCAAGCAGTTCGATGTAAAGACCGCAAACTCAGGGGCAGATGCCTTAGCTCTTCTGCGAGAAGAGCCTTTTGACATTATTATCTCTGATATGCGCATGCCAGAAATGGATGGCGCGACCTTCCTTGCAAGCTCTATAGAACTGTCACCTCTTAGCCGTAGAATCCTTCTCACAGGTTATAGCGATCAAGAGAGTACAATCCGTGCGATCAACGACGGGCAAGTTCATCAATACATGAGTAAGCCATGGGATAATGCGACATTACGAGAAACGGTTGAAGCAGAAATATCCGAAAAACTAAGAATAGAAGCAGAAACCCCCAACCAAGAAGAACACTTAGCGCTGCAAGAACAAGTTGCTAATGTGAGTAAAGAACTGGCCAGCGCCTCATCGTTTGTTGATATGGCTAAAGAAGAATTACTTAGTCAATACAACACGACCATTAAGGTCATTAGTAACTTGATTCACATGCGAGTTCCAACACCCCATGACATGAATAAGAATGTGGTTAGCCATACCGTTGCACTGGCTAAATTGATCAAACTAGATAAAAAAATCATCACTGAAATCCGAAATGCAGCCCGTTTATACCAACTGGGAAAATTAAACTTTCCTGAGTCTTTACTCAATAAACCTCTTCAAAATTTAAGTAAAGCGGAATTAGAACAATACCATCAACACCCCTTACAAGGTGCCGATTTACTCACGCCACTCAATAGTTTGGATTTTGCAGCGAAGTTAATTCGCCACCAAAATGAAAACTATAACGGTAGCGGATTACCAGACAAGCTGACTTCAAATAAAATTCCTTTAGGTTCTCGTATCTTACGTATAGTGATTGATTTTCAACAATTGATTCACGGCTTTTACCTTAAAGATAGTCTTAGTAGTATGGACGCTTTAGATTTCTTAGATAAATCCAGTGGCGTTAAATACGATCCTGAGATTTTAAAACTATATCGTAAACTCATCATTGAGCTAGATAAGAATCAAGCCACCCCACAAGATAAGCTTGTGCATATTGATGAGGTTGAAGTGGGCGCCCAAGTTAATCGTGATCTTTATAGCCACAATGGTATTCTATTAATTGCAAAAGGAATGATTTTAAATGAGGCTTTGATTCAAAAATTAACGCTCATTGAAAAAAGATCCAATAATATTCTTAATATCTTTATCAAAGAGCTAGCGCCTGAAGAGTAAGTCAGTATCATTACGCTTTTAACAAAAGTATTACTGACGTGAAACATTCAACTCTTATGGTGCAAGGCACCACCAGTGATGCGGGTAAAAGTATTTTAGTGGCCGCAATTTGCCGTATTCTAGTTAATCACGGTTATAAGGTAGCGCCTTTTAAACCGCAAAATATGGCACTTAATAGTGCGGTCACGGCTGATGGTGGAGAAATAGGCCGCGCTCAAGCAGTACAAGCAATGGCTTGTAATATTGCACCAACCACAGATATGAACCCCGTTCTTTTAAAACCTAATAGTGACACTGGCGCACAGGTTATTGTTCACGGCAAAGCGGTTGCCAACATGGATGCAACCTACTATCACAATCACAAACCTCAGCTATTAAATGCCGTGCTTGAGTCACACAAGCGATTAAATCAAGAATATCAGTTTGTGATTGTCGAAGGTGCGGGTAGCCCAGCTGAAATAAATTTACGTGATCGCGACATTGCTAATATGGGGTTTGCTGAAGCAGCAGATTGCCCTGTCATTATTGTAGCCGACATTGATAGAGGTGGTGTTTTTGCTCACTTAACAGGTACGCTGGATTGCTTAAGTGAAACTGAAAAAAATCGGGTAATGGGTTTTGTCATCAATCGCTTTCGTGGCGACATTTCATTATTAGAACCAGGTCTTGCATGGCTCGAAGAGAAAACCGGAAAACCAGTACTGGGTGTTGTACCTTATATTGAAAATTTACATATTGAAGCAGAGGATGCCATTCACATTCAACAACAAAACATTCATGAAAACACCCTTAATATTGTCGTCCCCGTTTTACCTAGAATCAGTAACCATACTGATTTTGATGCACTTTCTTTACACCCTAATATTAATCTTGAATTTATTAGAGACATTAAAATATTTAAAGGTTGTGACCTTTTGATTTTACCTGGCACTAAAAATGTTCGACAAGATTTTGAATGGCTTAAACAAAATGGTTGGTTACCTCTGATTAACCAGCACTTGAGATATGGTGGCAAGTTAATTGGTATTTGTGGTGGTTTTCAAATGCTTGGACACGCCATTCATGATCCCAATGGCATTGAAGGATGCGCTGGAAGCTCTCAAACACTTGGATTTCTGGATTTCGAAACAACACTTATGCCTGAAAAATCACTAAAAAATGTTCAAGGGTATTTGAAATCCAATCATGCCAAGGTAAATGGTTATGAAATCCATGCCGGCATCAGCACAGGTGACGCACTTAATGATTGTTTAATCCAGCTTGAAGGTCATGAAGACGGTCTATTAAATGACGATAACAATATATTTGGAACTTACATACATGGCATCTTTGATGAGTCTGAAATACTAAATCACTTTTTATCGTGGGCTGGCCTTAATAAAGCTGAAGATTTTGATTACAAAGCCCATCAGCTGAATGAATTAAATCGTTTAGCAAATATTGTTGAACAGGCAATTCCAGTTGAAAAAATCATCTCTATTTTAGAGAACGTTAGTTGTGATTAAAAATTAACAGCTTTGTAACCGTCTATGATTAATGATCATTCATCATAGGCGCTTAATTTCTGCGATACCAATAAGAAGATCATCAATAGATAGGCGCTGAATTTACGAAATTTATTCGCTATGAAATCAAAACAATTCGTATAGTTTATATTCATCGCAACATGAGTAACATCTGCTTATATTGAGCATGCCACTTGGCTCTTCATAGAGAATAGAATACTCTGAAATGTGCGTTAATAATTATGTACAGATCTGTCATGAATTCAATATTAAAAAGCTTTTTTTAACGCATCAATAATGGCTAAATTTGCATCTGGAAATTGATAATCATCAATCTCTGTTATTGCAATCCATTTTGTTTCTTGTCCTTCTGCTCCGCACGGCTCTCCACTAAATTCTGTCACCGAATAAACATCAAGCTCTATTAATTTATCACCATAATCATGCTCTAATTTAACAAGTGGAATTTGTGTTGTAACTTCAATACCTATCTCTTCTTTTAGTTCACGTGTTAACGCTTGTTGAGCTGTTTCACCCAGCTCTTTTTTGCCGCCAGGAAACTCCCATAAACCACCTTGATGGGCCTGACTTGCTCTTTTGGCAATAAAGAGTTGTTGGCCACATTGTGAAAAAATAGCGGCTGCAACAACTTCAATTTTCTTTTTCACATCCTTTCTCCATTTTCTGCAGACAAAAAAAAGCAAGCTGAATGATTACTCATGCAAGCTTGCTTAGATTTTACGTTTTTAATTAACTGCGATAATCTGCATTAATGGTTACGTAATCGTGAGATAAATCTGTTGTCCACACAGTTTCGCATGCATCCCCTCGACCCATATCAACACGAATCGTAAGCTCAGACTGCGCCATAACAGCTGAACCTGCTGCTTCAGTATAGCTAGGGGCACGTGCACCATTTTCTGCTATACAAACATCATCTAAGTAAAGGTTAATCTTTTCAACATCCATATCGCGCACCCCACTACGACCCACTGCAGCTAAAATACGTCCCCAGTTCGCATCCGATGCATAAAGTGCTGTTTTTACTAGCGGGCTATGGGCAATTGTATAGGCAATACGCAATGCTTCTTTTGAGTTTTCACAATTTTGTACATTAATGGCGACAAATTTAGTGGCACCTTCTCCATCTCTTACAATGGCATGAGCAAGATACAAGAATACTTTTTCTAGCTCATCTTTTAAAATCTGATATAAGGGTTGATCTTTACTTGTAAGCTTTTCAACGTTTGCCGTACCTGATGCCATCAACATGCACGAATCATTTGTTGACGTGTCACCATCAATTGAGATTCGGTTAAATGATTTATTACCTAATTCACTACAAAGTTCTTGAAGAAGCTCTTTTTCAACTGGAGCATCTGTGGCAATAAAACCAAGCATGGTCGCCATATTTGGCTTGATCATGCCTGCGCCTTTTGAAATACCAGAAATACTAATGGTTTGACCTTCAAACTCAAACTGAGAGGAAGTACCTTTAGGCTGGGTATCGGTTGTCATAATACCGCGACTGGCATCAAACCAAACATCACCTCTGGTATTTTCAAGGGCATAAGGAATAGCAGGTAAGATTTTCCCCATAGGCAAACGCTCACCAATTACACCTGTTGAAAATGGTAATACTTGCTCAACTGAAACGCCTTTTGCTTTAGCAACAGCGTTACAAATTTCAAGGGCATCCTCATAACCACCTTTACCGGTACCAGCATTAGCGTTACCCGTATTGATGATTAAATAGCGAGTGTTTGCTTCTTTAAGGTGCTTTTTACTAATTTGAACAGGTGCAGCACAAAATGCATTCTCGGTAAATATACCGGCTGTACTTGCTGTTTCATCTAACTCAAAAACTACAATATCAGGTCGTTTTGTTTGTTTGACACCTGCATTGGTAAAACCAATTTTAATGCCTTCGATTGTATTGAAATTTTCAAATACAGATAAATTAACCGGCATATCTATACATTCCTTAAAATTAGGCTAGCTTGCCATGACACTGTTTAAATTTCTTACCAGACCCACAAGGGCAAGGATCATTACGTCCAACTTTCTGGCCATCGCGCACGAATGGTTTAACTGACTCTTCATCCGTTTTTTTATCTTCATTTTCTGTCAATGCAGAAGCAGAATCGTGTTCAAAATGTAATGACTGAGCCTGAGCTAAAGCTCTGGCCTGTTCTTCCATTCTTTTCACTTCATCTTCATTTACAAACTGAATACGGGATAAGAAACGAATGGTTTCGTGTTCAATATCACTTAAAAGCTCTTTGAATAATTCAAACGATTCACGTTTATATTCTTGCTTAGGATTTTTTTGAGCATATCCTCGCAGGTGTATACCCTGACGCAAGTGATCCATGGTTGCTAGGTGTTCTTTCCATTGAAGATCAAGTCTTTGTAGCATGACTTGTTTTTCAATTTGACGCATTCTATCTGCGCCAACTTGATTCGTTTTCTCTTCATAAGCATCCATTAAGACTTTCTTTATACGTTCACGTAATGTTTCTTCATATAAAGACTTATCTTCTTCTAGCCATTTTGTCACAGGAATATCGAGGGCAAATTCTAACTGCAGTGATTTCTCTAAACCTTCTACATCCCACTGTTCAACCATGCTTTGTGGCGGAATATACTGACTGATACTTTCATCAATCACGTCGTTACGAATTGACTGGATACTTTCACTGATGGTATCTGCTTCTAATAATTCATTTCGCTGTTGATAAATCACACGACGTTGATCATTTGCTACATTATCGTACTCAAGTAATTGCTTACGAATATCAAAGTTACGTCCTTCAACTTTACGTTGAGCTTTTTCGATAGCGTTCGAAACCATCTTGTGTTCTATGGCTTCTCCATCCTTCATACCAAGTGCTTGCATTAAACGACGAGTACGATCGCTTGCAAAAATGCGCATTAGATTGTCTTCTAAAGACAAGAAGAAACGTGATGAACCTGGATCACCTTGTCGACCAGCACGGCCACGAAGCTGGTTATCAATACGACGACTTTCATGACGCTCTGTACCTAAAATATGCAAACCACCGGCAGCAATAACCGTATTGTGACGTTCTTGCCAATCGGCTTTTACTTTTGCAATTTTTTCATCGTTTGGATTATTAATTTGTTCAAGCTCACGCTCCAAATTACCACCGAGCTTAATATCGGTACCACGACCAGCCATATTGGTTGCTATGGTGACAACACCAGGACGCCCTGCATCTGCAATAATTTGTGCTTCATTAGCATGGTTTTTTGCGTTTAATACGCTGTGTTTAATTTTTGCTTTTTTCAAAGCTTCAGAAATTAATTCACTGCTTTCAATGCTTGCGGTACCAACAAGTACCGGGCGATTTAGTGCAGTGGCTTCTTGAATTTCTTCAATAACCGCTTGGTATTTTTCTTGTTCACTTAAAAATACAAGGTCATTAAAATCAATACGAGCAACCGGCTTATTAGTCGGTATCACGACTACGTCTAAACCATATATCTCACGAAACTCAAATGCTTCGGTATCCGCCGTTCCCGTCATACCAGATAACTTGGTATATAAACGGAAGTAATTCTGGAAAGTTGTAGAGGCCAGTGTTTGGCTTTCTGCTTGAATGCGCACACCTTCTTTTGCTTCTACTGCTTGGTGTAAACCTTCACCCCAACGACGACCTGCCATAGTACGACCAGTGTGTTCGTCAACAATCACAACTTGGCCATCCTGCACAATATAATCCACATTACGTTGGTACAACGTATGTGCACGCAATGCAGAATGAACATGGTGTAACATCAGCAAGTTACTAGGGGCATAAAGACTATCCCCTTCTTCTAGAAGTCCTGCTTCAACTAGCATGTCTTCAACAAGCTCATGACCAATTTCATTTAATTCAACACTGCGGCTTTTAAGGTCGATTACAAAGTGCCCTTCTTGCTCAACAACACCTTCTTCTGCCTCTTTATGCTCAACTAATTTTGGTACCAGTAGATTGATGCGTTTATACATTTCAGAGCTATCTTGTGCCGCCCCAGAAATGATCAGAGGTGTACGTGCTTCATCGATTAAAATGGAGTCCACCTCATCGATTACGGCAAATGCTAATCCTCTTTGCGCGCGCTCGTCTTTTGAAAGCGCCATGTTATCGCGTAAATAATCAAAACCAAATTCGTTGTTAGTTCCGTAGGTAATATCAGCTTGATAAGCCGCTTGTTTTGCTTCTTGGCCCTGACCTGACAACACGATACCAACAGATAATCCCATAAATTCGTAAAGTGGCTTCATCCAATTAGCGTCACGGGATGCTAGGTAATCATTCACGGTAATAACGTGAACACCTAACCCCGTTAGGGCGTTAAGATAAACAGCTAAGGTACCCACAAGGGTTTTACCTTCACCTGTTTTCATTTCTGCAATTTTGCCGTTGTTAAGGGTCATACCACCAATTAACTGAACGTCAAATGGACGCATCCCCATAACACGTTTACTGCCTTCGCGTATCGCAGCAAATGCTTCCGGTAAAATATCGTCTAGGGTTTCACCCTGCTTTAAGCGTTGCTTAAATTCATTGGTTTTGTCTTTAAGTTCCGCGTCAGACAGACTTTCAAAGTCAGGCTCTAGTGCGTTAATTTTATCGACAATTTTACGTAGACGTTTTAATTCTCGTTCGTTTTTACTGCCAAGAACCTTGGCTAAGACTTGCATGAACATGGAAATATTTCTTATGAGTGTTTGTTATTGTGAAAATACTGGAAAACGCAATCTAATGATTGCGTTATACCTAAATTACTTGGGGAGGGGAATATAAATTATCGGCGTGTGCGATGTATGTAGGCAGCAGGGTCAACCGTGCGGCCATTTTTATAAACTTCAAAGTGTACATGGGGGCCTGTAGATCGTCCGGTGCTACCCATGAGGGCAACCACTTGATCTTTTCGAACTACATCACCTACTTTTACAACTATTTCATTGCAGTGAGCGTAACGTGTTTTGTAACCATTACCGTGATTGACTTCTACAAGCAAGCCGTAGCCGTAACGCTTAGAAGCCCAAGTTACAACACCTGATGCCACCGAAACAATGTCAGACCCAGTTTTGCCCGCGAAATCCACTCCACCATGCCACGCTAAGCGACCTGTAAAAGGATCGGTACGCATACCATATCGTGATGACATCCAACCTTTTTTGATTGGTAAACCCGCTACGAAGGTGTCACTGGTGATTTTTTTCTGGCCTAGAATACTATCAAGTACTTCTAGCTGCTGTTCACGGTTATCTATCTGTTCACTTAATTCATCAAGCACGGTAACAATACCAGGAGCCTGATAAACAGAGCCTACGTCTTGGCGAGAAGGGCCGCCTATCGCTGGCAGATCACCAAAATTGAACTCACCCTTATCAAGCTTTGATTGATCAATCAAACGCTCACCAAGAGCATCTAAGCGGGTAAGGCGGGTTTGCAGCTCAGCCATACGTAAAGTCAAACCCACAAGCTGCTCATCCGTTTGCTCGCGGATTTTATCTAACTCTTTACGTTGTTGGGTTAAGTCTTGTTCCCATGCTTTTGCTGTTTCAGGGCCGAATAAGCCTTCGTCAGCCAACATCATGGTGAGGTAATAGCCTGCAGCACCCATAGAGAAAGGCAATACAGCTAAAAATAAGGTTAATATCCAGCGAGCCACAGGCCCCAAGGAAATTGTCTTAGAGCGTCCGTGGCGCTGGCCTACGATAATAATATTCACTCAGCGCGTCCTAAATTTGTTAACTAATGGTCAGTTTAGACTGTACCTAGCTCACAGTATGAGACAAAAATCACACAAATACTTAACTTTACGCCACTTTAAACATAAATAACGGCACCTTACGTGCCGTTACAAATGATGCTTAAACTGCAGAAACAGGCTTAGCGTAAGAAATTGGGGCGGTTTCTTCATCATCAAAAGAAACAAACTCCCAGCACTCTGGCTGTTCAAGCAGGGCTCTTAAAAGCTGGTTATTCAGACCATGGCCTGACTTCACACCAACATATTCACCGATCAGGCTATGACCCAATAAGTATAGATCACCTACTGCATCTAAAATTTTGTGTTTTACAAACTCATCGTCGTAACGAAGCCCGTCTTCATTTAAAACACGGAAATCATCAACCACGATGGCATTACTTACACTGCCACCTAACGCTAGATTTTGAGAGCGAAGATACTCAATATCACGCATGAAGCCGAACGTACGAGCACGGCTCACTTCTTTTACAAATGAAGTAGTAGAGAAGTCTAGGCTTGCTACTTGATTATCTGCATCGAATAAAGGGTGATCAAAATCAATGGTGAAACTGACTTTAAAGCCGTTATAAGGTTTAAAGCTGGCTGATTTATCACCTTCTTCAACGGTAACTGGGCTCTTAATACGGATGAACTGCTTGGCTTTGTTTTGTTCTTCAATGCCAGCTGATTGCAGTAAGAACACAAATGGTCCTGCACTACCGTCCATAATTGGCACTTCAGCGGCACTCAGCTCAACAAAGACGTTATCAATGCCGAGTCCTGCCATTGCAGATAAAAGGTGCTCAACAGTGGATACCTTTGCTGAGCCGTTACTTAAGGACGTTGATAGGGTTGTATCACCTACATTCGTGGCCTTTGCTTTAATTTCAACAGCTGGCTCTAAATCCGTACGAATAAAGATAATACCCGTATCCACTGGGGCTGGGCGCAAAGTCAAATAGACCTTTTCACCTGAATGTAGACCAATCCCTGTGGCTCTAATGGTGTTCTTAAGGGTACGTTGTTTAATCATTTATTCTGTCGCTTACTCTTAACGGCAATCGACCATTATAGTATTAATAATGGTCATTGGCCAACCACCATGCTTAGTCTGCTTGGCGGCGCAAAAATGCAGGGATATCGAGATAATCCATATCCTTACTGTTATTTGTATCAGGGTTATTCTGATGAGCTGGCTGCGCATTAGACCCACGCATCACTGTTGGGCGGTCTAATTTCTTATAGTCTACCGGGCCATCTGATTTACTAATGGTATTATCCACTACCTTTTTAGGGGCAGCCTCTATATTACCAAGACCTGTGGCAACTACCGTGACTCGTAGCTCATCTGTCATATTTTCATCAATAACAGTACCCACAACGATTGTGGCGTTATCTGAAGAGAACTCTTCGATTGTGTCGCCCACCTCGGTGAATTCACCCAGCGATAAGTTCATACCAGCTGTAATATTAACTAGGATACCGCGAGCACCTTGCAGATTCACATCTTCAAGCAATGGACTACGGATAGCAGCCTCAGCAGCTTCACGGGCGCGATTTTCACCTGAAGAGGAGCCTGTACCCATCATCGCCTGACCCATTTCACTCATCACAGTACGCACGTCAGCGAAATCGACGTTAATCATACCTGGACGAATAATCAGATCTGCAATACCTTGCACCGCACCTAGCAATACGTCGTTGGCGGCTGAAAAGGCATCCAGCAACGATGTATTTTTACCAAGTACCGCTAATAATTTTTCATTTGGGATCGTAATAAGAGAGTCAACGTGCTTCGCAAGCTCTGACAAGCCGTTTTCAGCTGCCGAGATACGCTTACGACCTTCAAATGGGAACGGCTTGGTCACAACCGCTACCGTTAGAATACCCAGCTCTTTAGCTACTTCCGCTACAACTGGTGCTGCACCTGTACCGGTACCACCGCCCATACCAGCTGTAATAAATACCATGTCAGCACCGTTTAGTGCTTCTGCGATGCGCTCACGATCTTCCATAGCCGCTTGGCGACCCACTTCAGGATTCGCACCTGCACCTAAGCCTTTAGTAACTGTTGAGCCTAATTGCAGCACTGATCGCGCAGACATATTTTTTAGTGCCTGAGAATCTGTATTGGCACAAATAAAGTCTACACCCTCAACCTGGCTAGATACCATGTGTTCAACAGCGTTACCACCACCGCCACCTATGCCCACAACCTTGATTACAGCGTTGTGTTGAGGTTCATCTACTAATTCAAACATATCCCCATCTCTTTGCGACATCGCCCTTCTCCTTATTACTTATTATTCGTCAGGCGCTTTACTGCTAGTTTAGCGCCTATTAAATATTAAAAATTCCCTTTAATCCAATTTTTTACGCGTGCAAGGAAACCAATTGGATCATCTTCCTTTTTAGCAAAGACTAATTCACCCAATTGATGCTTCGCACCGTAAATCAATAAACCTACAGATGTAGCATAAATTGGATTTGCTACAACATCTGTTAAGCCTTCAACTCCATGGGGTTTTGCCAACCTCACAGGCACATGAAAGATTTCTTCTGCCAGTTCAACCACGCCTTCCATCATTGATGTCCCTCCGGTTAAAACCACACCAGCAGCAATCATATCTTCAAAACCACTGCGTCTTAATTCAGCCTGAATCAGGGTGAATAATTCTTCGTATCTAGGTTCAACAACTTCAGCCAATGCTTGGCGAGAAAGATTGCGCGGTGCGCGCTCACCCACACTTGGCACTTTAATAAGTTCGTCCGCACCTGCCAGCTGGGTTAACGCGCAGGCGTATTTGATTTTAATTTCTTCAGCATGCTGAGTTGGCGTGCGTAACGCCATGGCAATATCGTTAGTAACTTGGTCACCGGCAATGGGTATTACAGCCGTATGACGAATTGATCCTTCGGTAAAAATTGCGATATCAGTGGTTCCACCGCCAATATCCACCATGCATACACCAAGCTCTTTTTCATCATCCGTTAATACCGCATAACTTGACGCTAGCTGCTCTAAAATAATATCGTCTATTTCTAAGCCACAACGCTGCACACATTTTTCGATGTTCTGTGCGGCATTTAATGCACCACTGACCATATGAACTTTTGCTTCTAATCGAACCCCTGCCATTCCAATTGGCTCTTTAATGCCTTCTTGCAGGTCGATCACATACTCTTGTGGCAACACATGTAAAATCCGTTGGTCGGCCGGAATTGCAACCGCTTTTGCGGCATCCAGTACGCGCTCGATATCGGACTGCGCCACTTCACGATCTTTTATGGCAACAATGCCATGGCTATTCATGGAGCGAATATGACTACCGGCAATGCCCGCATACACAGAATGAATCTGACACCCAGCCATTAGTTCAGCTTCTTCAATGGCACGTTGTATGGACTGCACAGTGGATTCAATGTTCACCACCACACCTTTTTTTATACCTCGTGATGGGTGACTACCAACACCCACAACTTTAATCATGCCTTTAGGTGAAACCTCACCGACAATAGTCACTATTTTGGAGGTTCCAATATCGAGGCCGACGATTAATTTACTTTCTGCAGTTGTATTCATTGCTCTTCTCTTTTTATCCTGCATCTATCCTTGTGCCTGACTCATGGAATCCTTCCAAGCCACTGCAAACCCTTGTTCATAACGCATATCAATACGCTTAATACGTGTTAAATCAAATTGCTCTATTACACTGTCTAATTGCTGCAATCCATTCATAGCAGTCGTACTATCTAACCAAATGGTCAAACCAGTTTTGTATTTTAACAACCAGCCTGCTGAGGAATGCTTAATTGCTGTTAATTCAATTTTATGGCGCTTCCCCCATCGGTTAAACAACAAAAAATGCTGCATCACCATTTTACTTTCTTGATTAGCTCCATTGAGTTTGGGTAACTGCAGCTGTTTTAGGGCCACTGGCAATATGTCACCTTTTTCGCTGAGCATACTTTTGTCATTCCAAATAGCAACAGGCCGCTCTTCTTCAATATTTATTTTCAAAGTATCAGGCCAAACTTTTTCAACACTTACCTGAGAAACCATCACCATGTTATGAAGTTCGTCCTTAATTGCATTCACATCTAGTGTCATGTAACCATCAGGAAACCAAGGTGATATTTGCTCATTAATCATCGCTAAAGTGACATGCTCTAACCCAGCATTCACTTGCAACTGAACAATTGGTTTATTGACTGTTTGTAAAAGCAACAACACAACCGCCACCAAAATCGAAATAACCGTCACACCTATTGAAACAGGTTTTAATAGCCCAGCCGTATTGGCACTGACTAAAAATGATTTTTTCGCTGCCTGACGTGTTGCGCCTTTTCCTTTCATCGCTCAACCGCTGCCAATATCTCAATGACTAATTGTTTGAATTCAATACCCGCTGCCTTTGCTGCCATTGGCACAAGAGAGTGGTCGGTCATGCCTGGCACTGTATTAACTTCTATTAACCAGAAATTTTCTTGTTCATCTTGCATAACATCAACACGGCCCCAGCCTTTGCAATCTAGTGACTCGTAAGCTTTAAGGGCTAACATTTGCAGCTCTAATTCTTTTTCCGCACTCAAACCACATGGTAATAAGTATTCTGTATCGTCTTGAATATACTTGGCATCATAATCATAAAATTCATTGGCAGGCTTCAATTGAATAGCTGGCAATGGCTTGCCGTTTAAAATCCCAACCGTAAATTCCTTACCGGTAATAAATTGTTCCGCCAAAACGGGTGAGCCGGTATTAAATGCTGCATCAAATGCGCCAGGTAATTCACTCTTCATTTTTACTTTAGAGATACCAATACTAGAGCCCTCTAAAGCTGGCTTAACCATCAAAGGGAAACCCACATCACATGCAAACACATCAAGCTCATTAACTGTTTGAGCCAAAACAAACTTAGGTGTAGGTAAATTTAAACCTTGCCAAATAAGCTTGGTGCGCCATTTATCCATACAGATTGCACTGGCTTTTACACCACTACCTGTATAAGGCAAACCATAAAATTCAAGCAGCCCTTGCACAGTACCGTCTTCACCACCTACACCGTGCAATGCGATGAACGCCACATCAACATCATGCTGATCTAATTGTTCAATTAAATTTTCTTTAGAATCTATTTTAACCACATCAATATCTTGTGATTTCAATGCTTCATAAACTGCGGCACCACTATTTAATGACACTGCACGCTCAGCACTATTGCCACCAAATAAAACGGCTACTTTTCCAAATTGATGGGGGTGATTATTAGCCATCAATGCTCTCCAATAAATCAGGCAACTCTTGTGTCAATTCAAGCGCCAGTGCACCGACACTGCCTGCGCCTTGTGTCATTAAAATATCACCGGGTTTTAAAATATCTTTTAATACGGGTTTTACATCCGCGCCACGTTCAATAAAAATAGGATCAACACGACCTCGTTGACGAATACTTCCACATAAAGAGCGACCATCCGCTCCGGCTATTTCTTCCTCGCCAGCTGGGTACACATCCAGCAAGAGCAACACATCAACGTCACTTAATACGCGCACAAAATCTTCATATAAATCACGTGTACGGGTATATCGATGGGGCTGGAACATCATCACTAAGCGATTATTTGGCCAACCTTTGCGAATGGCTTGGATGGTAACATCCACTTCTGTTGGGTGGTGCCCATAATCATCAACCAGCATGACTTCACCATCTGCCAGTTTGAATTCACCACAGACTTGAAAGCGTCGACCCACACCTTGGAATTTTTCTAATGCACGCACAATAGCATCATCGGCAATGCCTTCATCGGTCGCCACAGCAATAGCTGACAATGCATTCAAAACGTTATGTCTACCTGGCATACGCAGCTTAATTTTTAAGTCATCATGACCAGCTGGTCGCTTAGCTGTGAAGGTGGTAAATATGCCTTCTTGTGTAATATCTTGTGCATAGAAGTCAGCGCTTTCATCGATACCATAGGTCAACACAGGGCGGTTCACTTCTGGCAAAATGCTTTTCACTGTTTCATCATCTACACACAAAACAGCAAGGCCGTAAAAAGGTAAATTATGAAGAAAATCCACAAAGGTTTTTTTCAATTGATTAAAGTCACCACCATATGTGTCCATATGGTCAGCTTCAATATTGGTTACAATGGATACCATTGGCTGTAAATGCAAAAACGAAGCATCTGACTCATCCGCTTCTGCAACTAAGTAACGACTTGCGCCCAATTGAGCGTTGGTTCCAGCACTGGTTAAACGCCCACCAATGACAAACGTTGGGTCCTTTTCACCTTCCGCTAAAATTGAAGCGACCAAACTGGTGGTTGTGGTTTTACCATGAGTACCAGCAATGGCAATACCATGACGGTAGCGCATTAATTCAGCCAGCATTTCAGCACGGCGCACAATAGGAATGCGATGCTCGGTGGCATATTGTATTTCGGGGTTTGCGTGATTAATTGCGGTGGATACCACCACTACATCCGCCTGTTCTACGTTTTGCTTTTGATGGCCCAGATATATGAAAGCACCAAGTGATTGCAAGCGATCAGTCACCGGAGACTGGCGTAAATCTGAACCACTAATTTCATAACCTTGGTTTAATAATACCTCAGCAATGCCACACATACCCACACCGCCAATACCAACAAAATGTATACGACGAATACGACGCATTTCTGGTATTTCCCAACGCTGTACAACTTTATTTTTATCAGACATTGATGGCCTCAATACAATACTTCGCAACAATTTTAGCCGAATCAGGTTTCGCTAATGATCTTGCTGCGTTTGACATTTCGATTAATAACTCACGGTTATCACGTAAGTGATTTAATTCTTCTAACAAGTTTTGTGCATTTAATTCCGACTGAGCTTTTAGCTTCGCCGCACCTGCATTCACTAAAAACTGTCCGTTTGCAGTTTGGTGATCATCGACCGCAAATGGATACGGAATCAAAATAGCTGCGACCCCTGCTGCCATCATTTCACTGACGGTTAGCGCACCAGATCGACAGACAACTACATCAGCCCATTCGTAAGCCTTTGCCATATCCGCAATAAAATCACTCACCTTTACATTGGTCACGCCTGCAGTTTGATAACCCGATTTAACTGCTTCAAAGTTACGTTTACCGGTTTGATGCCAGATGTGAATGTTCTCATCCGTCATAGCTGCAGCTTCGATCATTACATTATTAATCGCCACAGCGCCTAAGCTTCCACCAACAACCAATACATTTAAACCGCTAGTATGATTCTCTAAGCGAGCGCTAGGCTCTGGTAATGTGACAATGGATTGTCGAACTGGATTACCCACGCTTTTGGCTTTTTTCTTTTCTGAAAAAGTACCTTCAAATGCTTGTAACAAATAAGTCGACATGCCACTTAAAATAGTATTGGTCATGCCTGGAATCGCATTTTGCTCGTGGATAACTAGTGGCACTCTTAATAAGTATGCCATTAAACCACCAGGCCCTGATGCAAACCCACCCATACCTAATGCCATCACAGGTTTGACCTGACGATAAACTTTAAATGTTTGCCATAACGCACGCATAATTTGAAGTGGTGCCAATAACGTTTTCAACAAACCGTTACCACGTAAGCCCGTTACCGAAATACGATGCAAGGTATAACCGGCATCTGGTACCAAATCATTTTCAATACCTTTAATACTGCCTAACCAATGAACGTGGTAACCTTTTGTCTTTAATTCTTTTGCAACACTAAGTGCTGGAATAACATGCCCGCCTGTGCCGCCTGCCATAATCATCACGTTATTTTTTTCCATGTAAACTCTCCATTTCGTGATGAACTCTTAACAACAAGCCAAGGGCAATAAAACAGGCAATCAAACTTGAACCGCCATAACTAACAAATGGCAAGGTTAAACCTTTAGTTGGCAGTAACCCCATATTCACACCCAGGTTGATAAAACCCTGAAAGCCAATTAACAATCCCATACCATAGGCTACAAATGCAGGAAAATATTGCTGACTCTCATAAGCCTTACGACCTAATTTCATCGCTTTCATAAAAATGTAAACAAATAAGCCAATGATCAAGGCGGCACCGAGCAAACCCGTTTCTTCTGACCAGATTGCAAAAACAAAATCGGTATGCGCTTCTGGTAAGTAAAATAGTTTCTGAATACTATTACCTAAACCCACACCCGAGAATTCTCCTCGGCCAAATGCAATTAAACTTTGTGTTAATTGATAGCCACTACCGTATACATTCTCTTGCGTCCAAGGCTCCCAATACCCTGTTAAACGCTTTAATCGATAAGGCTGAGATAACAAAATCAAAATCGAAGCACCTAACACAACCACTGCTGTTAAAATAAACTGACTAGCCTTAACGCCCCCTAAAAAAAGCAGTGCTAAACTTGCAAGCATTAGCACCACTACTGCGCCAAAATCTGGTTCCAATAGCAATAGCACCGCCAATAGGGCCAATACAAACAAGGGCTTAATAAAACCAGACCACTTTGACTGAACTTCATCTCTGCGTCGTTCAAGGTAACTGGCCATGTATAACACAGTGGCAAGCTTTGCAAATTCACTTGGCTGGACATTCATAAACCCCAAAGACACCCAGCGCATACTGCCATTCACTTCACGACCAATCCCCGGAATCACCACCATTAATAAACTAATCAATGATAATAAAATCAAAACCCCACTCACCTTTCGAACCCATTCAAGCGGAATAAAGGTTACAAAAAATGCCGTAGCCGCTCCCAGAATCAAATAAATGCCGTGACGAATACTGATATATAAATTGTTATCAAACTGACGCTGTGCCCAATCCATACTGGCAGAGGTCACCATTAACCAGCCAATAGATGCTAATACAATCACCGCCCACATTAAGCTACGATCCAAAATAATGGACTGCTTAAAATCAAATTTTTGCCATACAGGCGTTGCTTTAATCGTGCGGGTGGCTGATGTCATAATGCCTCCACCAATTTCACAAAGCTCTCACCTCTGTGTTCAAAACTTTTGAACATATCAAAACTTGCACACGCAGGTGACAACAAAACTGAGTCTCCACTTTTAGACGCTGTACAGGCTTTGTTAAACGCATCATTAAAATCAGTTGCCAACAAAATATCAGCCTGACCAAGTAATGCCGCTTCTATTTGGTGTTTGTCTTTGCCATATAACACAAGAGTATTCACATACTTTGCGACAGATTCTTGTAAAAAACTGAAGTCGGCATCTTTACCAACACCACCGGCCATTAAAACCAAGTTGCCTTTAATATCTGGACCCAAGCCTTCTAGTGCCGCCAACGTGGCACCTACATTGGTACCCTTAGAGTCGTTATAAAAATCCACACCATGATGCTGGCCAACCCATTGGCAACGATGTTCTAGCCCAGGAAAACTTTGCAAGGTTTTCAACATACTGGACATGCTAATCCCTGCTATTTCGCCTAACGCCAAAGCAGCCAATGCATTACTGCGATTATGACTGCCTTTGATTTTTAATAAGTCGCAACTCAATAACGGCTCATTACCTTTAGCTAAAAATAACTGACCATTACAAGTAACTATTCCATATTCATTATCTTTTGGAGTGCTTAGCGTAAAGCCAACTATTTGTTCCGGTTGATTTAATTGAGGCGTCGATAACGGGTCATCTAAGTTAATAACACCCCATTTGCAGCCATTAAAAATCACATGCTTGGATAAATAATAATCTTGGTAACTATCGTAACGATCTAAATGATCAGGGCTAATATTTAATACCGTTGCGGCTAACGGATTTAAATTAGGCGTGGCTTCAAGTTGAAAACTACTTAGCTCCATGACATACAAATCAACATCATCTGCAATTAGATCTAATGCTGGCGTACCTAGGTTGCCGCCAATGGCCGTTTTAAAACCAAATTCCTGTGCCATTAAACCCACTAAACTGGTCACCGTGCTTTTTGCATTAGAACCCGTAATTGCCAGCACTGGCGCTTTAGCATAATCCGCAAACACTTGGATATCGCTAACCACTTTAATATTTTGATTCATAGCCGCCTGAATCTCAGGGGTTGCCAATGGTAAGCCAGGACTAACTACCACTTGCTCAGCCGATAACAAAACATCCTGATCTAAACCACCTAGGTGCAATGTGACCTGTGGAAAATTTTGTTTAATTTGATCTATAAACGGTGGCTGTTCACGTGTATCCATAGCCACAACGTTAATATTGCGCGCAGCAAAAAAGGCAACAACCGAATAACCGGTTTTGCCTAAACCTACAACGACAACAGGCTTTGCTTTCACATTCATCAATAGATTTCCGCTATTTTTATCTTATTTTTAATGTAGCCATGCCGATCAATACTAAGAACAATGTAATGATCCAAAAACGTACAATCACTCGCGGCTCTGGCCAGCCTTTTAATTCAAAATGATGATGCAGAGGTGCCATTCTAAAAATGCGTTTACCTGTCATTTTAAATGAAGCCACTTGCAAAATAACGCTGACGGTTTCTGCTACAAAAATACCACCCATAATAAACAGCAGTATTTCTTGGCGTACAATCACCGCCAACACGCCCAACGCTGCACCCAGTGCCAAAGAACCCACATCACCCATAAACACTTGAGCTGGGTAAGTGTTAAACCACAAAAAGCCAATACCAGCACCCACCAAGGCACCACAAAAGATAGTCACTTCACCCGTACCATCTAAGTAGGGTAAAAATAAGTATTCAGCAAAATTAACGTTGCCCACTAAGTAAGCACAGGCTCCCAATGCACCACCCACCATGACCGTTGGCAAAATAGCCAAACCATCTAAACCATCGGTCAAGTTAACCGCATTTGATGTGCCTACAATCACAAAGTAAGTTAATACGATATAAAACAAACCTAAATCTATAGCGATATCTTTAAAGAACGGCACAATCAATGTGGTTTCAGCAGAAGACGCGGCTGTCATATAAAGAAAGGTTCCTGCTGCTAAAGCAATGATACTTTGCCAAAACATTTTCCAGCGAGCAGGTAAACCACGAGAATTCTTTTGCACCACTTTGCGATAATCATCCACAAAGCCAACTAAGCCTGTGGCCAAAGTGACCAACAGCACAACCCAGACATAATGATTTTCTAAATCCCCCCACAACAAAGTACTTATGGATATAGCCAATAAAATAAGTGTGCCACCCATAGTCGGAGTGCCAGCCTTACTTAAATGGGATTTAGGGCCGTCATCACGTACAGACTGGCCAATTTGCTTTTCTTGCAATTTACGAATCACATATGGGCCAAAACATAATGCAATTAATAACGCAGTTAACGTGGCAAAAATTGCACGAAATGTTAAATAATTCACCACCCCAAAACCGGTGTGATATTGCTGTAAAAATTCCCCTAACCAAAGCAACATGATAGGTATCCTCTAATTATTTTTAGTATCTTGTATAATTTCATTTACAACGCGGTCCATGTGAGCACTGCGCGAACCTTTTACTAAAACGGTCACATCTTTTGATAACTTCTGCTTTAAAAATCGAACTAAATTATCATGACTAGCAAACCAGTGTGCGTTTTCACCAAATGCATCAGCGGCTTTTCGACTAAATTCACCTAATGCAAAAAACTCATTAATTTTTGCTTCACGGGCATACGCCCCCATTTCAGCATGAGCTAATTGAGTTTCCACGCCTAACTCAGCCATATCACCTAACACAAAAATGCTATGGCCTTTTCGACTACTCAATACATCCATCGCCGCTCTTACTGAAGCTGGGTTTGCGTTATAACTATCATCAATAACCACGCTGCCATTTAATCCTGGTTTTTCAATTAAACGACCTTCCACACCTTCAAACGCTTGCAAACCCGCAACAATATTCGCCAAGCTCATTTGTAAACCATGGCAAGCGGCGGCAGATGCAAGCGCATTAAACACATTATGCTGACCCATCACTTTTAAATGAACCTGCGCCACTTCGTCATCTATATGTAAATTAAAATCACAGCATCCGGTTTCATTAATTTGTATTTCGCTGGCTCGGACAGTGGCTTTTTCATTCTCACCAAAACTAATCACTCTGCGCTTACCCGCTCGAGTGTTCCAGGTTTCAAAATGCGGGCTATCTGCGTTTAATACTGCAATACCGTCTTGTGCTAACGCATCTATGATTTCACCTTTTGTGCGCACGATGGTTTCTAAGCTACCAAATCCTTCTAAATGCGCACTACCTGCATTCGTTAAAATAGAAACGGTAGGTTTAACCAATTGAGAGCTATAGGCAATCTCACCCTCAGCGCTGGCACCTAGTTCAACTACGGCATAATCATAGGTGTGATTAAGACGTAATAACGTTAATGGCGCACCGATGTGATTATTTAAGTTGCCACGTGTCACTAATACTTCGTTTTGCTGACGCAGCAAGGTTGCCATCATACCTTTAACCGTTGTTTTACCGCTGCTTCCAGTAATGGCCACCACATCGCGATTGAATTTTTGACGATTGTATAGCGCTAAACGACCCAATGCCTGTGTGGTATCTGCCACTTGAAGATAAGGCGTATCGATATCCATTTCTTTACTGATTAAAACCGCACATGCACCCTTGTCGATGGCTTGTTTCACGTATTCATGACCATCTAAACGATTACCAATTAACGCCACATACAAATCACCTGGCTGTAAGGTACGCGTATCGATACTTACAAATTGAAACGGTACATTTGCACCGCGATGTTTCGCCTCTAGAAATTCGGCCACTTCCGCTAATCGTACCGACCCAATCATGCTTGATTCCCCAATAGTGCTTTTTTGGCTTCTTCTGCGTCGCTAAAGTAACGACGCTGCCCTTTTATTTCTTGATAATCTTCATGGCCCTTGCCGGCAATTATGACAATATCATCTGCGTTTGCGCCCATAATGGCCTTTTGAATCGCTTGGGCTCGATCAAGCTCAATCTCAAACTCACCCTTTAGACCCTCAACCATTTGCTGACAAATTAGACTTGGCTCTTCACTACGGGGATTATCGCTGGTAATCAGGGTTTTATCTGCATATTGCAGCGCAATTTTACCCATTAAAGGTCGCTTACCTTGATCACGATCACCACCACACCCTACAACCAGAGTAATGCAGCCTTGTGTATGGGCTCTTGTTGCCGCCAATATTTGCTCTAACGCATCAGGGGTATGGGCGTAATCCACCAACACCAATGGTTGCTGCGCTTGAACCATCACCTGTTGCATGCGCCCAGGTACCGGAGCAATAGCCGCGCAGGCACTAGCTGTTTGCTCTAAGCCATAACCCAGCTGCAAGCACACTAAGATAGCCGCTGCGACATTTTCAACATTAAACAAACCAAATAATGGCAGGTTTACTAGCTGTGCCTGCTGCTGCCAAGTGAATTCAACACTCATGCCTTGAGCATGCATTTTGTGAATCTCAAAGCGTAAATCGGCTTGGTCAGCCTGCCCATAAAAAACCGGCTTAACGGCGCAGTGAGCGGCTAACTTTTCAGAAAATGAATCATCAGCATTGAGCACCGCAAATTTAAGTTCTGGACGTTTAAATAAAAGTGCTTTGGCTTCACCATAAGCATCCATTGTTCCGTGATAATCCAAATGATCACGACTTAGGTTTGAAAAAACCGCGCCATCAAATTTAACACCCGCTAAACGGTTTTGCTCAAGACCATGACTTGATACCTCCATGGCAACCGCTTGATAATTTTCTGATAACTCATCAAGTACGTGGTGTAATTTTTCTAGGGGCAAGGTTGTCATACCTGATGGTTTTAAATCATCCCATTGACCATAACCAACAGTACCCATCACGGCACAATTTCTTTTAAGCTCTGTTAATAACTGCGCTAAATAAAAACTAATTGATGACTTACCATTGGTACCGGTAATACCAATAACGTCCATATTAAGTTGTGATTGGTATAAACAATGAGCCAGCACATCCCCAGCAACGTTCATGATGTTGTCCACGCAGATATACGCCGTGGTTAACCCTTCAAGCTCACTACGTAAACTTTCATTTGCAACAATAACCGCAACGCCGTTTTGTATAGCCTGCTCTACATATAACCATTCATTGGCAGCCACCGATGGCAATACAAAAAATGCATCCCCGTGTGAAACATCTCGACTGTCAAAACAAATATTCTGTATTTCAAGATCCAACAAACCCTGAGGAAGCGATCTTACCCAGGGTTTTAAATTCGAAAGCGGTTGGTTAAAAGCAATCATTCTAATCGTCCCGCTATGGATTTATCTTCAAACACTGTGGGCATCACATTCATTAATCGTAAACTTGATTGTGTCACCCGAGAAAAAATCGGGGCCGCGACTTCACCACCATAGTATTCTCGACCATTGGGCTCATCAATTACCACTATTGTCACTATTCTTGGATCATCTGCTGGGGCAATACCTGCAAATAATGATAAATAGCGCTCATCTTCATAACCATTTGCGCCCACTTTATGCACGGTGCCCGTTTTACCAGCCACGGGATAACCTTCAACATAAGCACGTCGAGCCGTGCCTTTTGGACCCACAACACTTTGCAGCATATTCACCACATCATTAGCCACTTTTTCGGGCATGATACGCTTGCCCTTTTCTGGGTTTCTACGCACCAAGGTGAGCGGCTGTTTAACACCACCATTGGCTAATACTTGATAAGCTTGAGCCAGTTGCAAAGGGGTTACCGCCAAGCCATAACCATAAGAAAGTGTGGCACTTTGCAAACGACTCCACTTGCTACCTTCAACTGCCACTTTACCGCCGTGCTCACCTGGCAAGCCAAGGCCCACAGGTTTACCTAAACCAAGCTGTTGATAAAAACCCCATAAGTTTTCACCACCTAGCTTAAATGACATTTTACTCACAGCCACGTTACTGGATTTTGTTAACACACCTGTTATATCTAACTCCCCATAATCACGGTGATCGCGAATGGTTTTACTGCCTACACGTAAATAACCTGGGTGCGTATTGATAATACTGTCTTTATTAATATCACCAGACATCAGCGCCGCAGCAACTGTAAAAGGCTTAACAGTTGAGCCAGGCTCAAAAATATCCGTCACACTTCTATTACGAACACTGGCGGCTTTTAATTCTGCGCGATTATTAGGATTAAACGCAGGCTGATTCACTAAGGCCAAAATCTCTCCGCTTTTAA
This sequence comes from Bermanella sp. WJH001, assembly GCF_030070105.1. Taxonomy (NCBI): domain Bacteria; kingdom Pseudomonadati; phylum Pseudomonadota; class Gammaproteobacteria; order Oceanospirillales; family Oceanospirillaceae; genus Bermanella; species Bermanella sp. WJH001. Next base: position 1,432,387 of record NZ_JASJOO010000002.1, read on the forward strand.
CATCCACCATCATTAACGAGCCCGCTTTTGCGCCATGCTGTTGAACGGATGCTTTTAATTCACGATAAGCTTGGTACTGTAAACGTAAGTCAATACTGAGCATTAATTCACTACCAGGCTCAGCGACTTTCATTACACCTAAATCTTTTACCAAACGCCCCAGACGATCTTTTACCACTCGTCCCTTGCCAGGCTGTCCTTGCAACCAAGCATCATATGCAAGCTCAACACCTTCAATACCTTGCTCATCAATATTGGTAAAACCCACCACATGACTGGCCACTTCAGCCGCTGGATAATAACGTTTAAATTCTTGCTGAATACCAATGCCTGGTAGATTAAGCTCACTAATGGCTTTTGCCATGGCCGGATTCATGTGACGTTCTAAATAAATAAATTCTTTACTGCCACTTTGCTTAATGCGGGCATTTAGCTGGGACGGACTAATATTTAACAATGGTGCCAAGGAGGAAATATCAACATGGTCTTTTAAGATTTGTTTTGGATTTGCCCAAATACTTTTAACCGGTGTGCTCACCGCTAATGGCTCATTATTGCGATCTACAATCATGCCACGATAAGCATCAATATTATGCTCGCGTACAGTTCGCTTAGTGCCTTCAACTTGTAAAAAGTCAGTTTCAAATACTTGTAGCTGGGCTAGACGTACAAACAAAGCGACAAACAATAACAGGCCAGCGCCCAGCACCGTATAGTGGCGCCAGCGATTGCTGCTTTGTTCATATTTGTTTTTGCTTGTAGCCATTAAAGAAATGCACTCTTATTTATTTTTTAAAAACTCATGAACTTCAATTACCCGTGTATTTAACTTATCAGGGAATTGCATATCTAACGTTTGTCTTGCGATCACTTCAACTCGACTTGGTGCTGCAAGCGTGCTGTATTCCAACATCAAACGACCATATTCTTCTTGCAACTGACTATACTCATTGCCCAGTTTTTGCCATTGGTGTGCTAGCTGCCTGTTTGCATAACTGGTGTAGACAACGGCAACAGCACTCACCATTAACACCAAAAAAACCCATTTAACGTTTATGTTTTTCACAATAAAAACTTACAATTTTTTTTCGGCAACACGCATTACCGCACTACGGGAACGGATATTGGCCTGCACTTCTTCTTTGCTTGGCTTAATCGCCTTACCGATATGCTTTAGCACGATTGGGTAATCACTGGCCATTATTGGAATATCAGGTGGTAACTGAGGGCCTTTTTCTTTGTCGCGAATAAAGCGTTTAACCATACGGTCTTCTAAAGAATGGAAACTAATCACCACAAGACGACCATGCTTGGCCAGCAAGTCTGTCGCCGTTTCTAATCCGCCCGTTAAATCACCTAACTCGTTATTTAAAAAAATACGAATGGCCTGAAAACTTTTTGTAGCTGGATGCTTACCCTTTTCCCACTTAGGGTGCGCATCTTTAATTACTTGTGCTAAATCTAAGGTACGCTCGAATGGCTCTTGCGTACGGCGCATCACAATGGCTTTTGCCAGGCGACGGCTATAACGCTCTTCGCCATACTCATAAAGCACATTGGCGATCTCTTCTTCTTTTGCGCTGGCAACCCACTGCGCAGCAGTTAAACCGGATTCGGTATTCATGCGCATATCAAGCGGACCATCATTCATAAAACTAAAGCCACGCTCTGCTTCATCTAATTGAGGGCTACTCACACCCAAATCCATCAGAATCCCCGCAACCGGACGGCCTTCACCGTTTTGCTCAAGCCATGTGGCCATTTGTGCAAACGAGCCATGACAAATCGAAAAACGACTGTCTTCTTTAGCTAACTCATTGGCAGTGGCAATGGCACGTGGATCTTTATCGATACCAATTAAACGGCCATTTTCAGATAGCTTTTCTAATATCAAACGGCTATGACCACCACGGCCAAAGGTGCAGTCAATGTACAAGCCATCTTCATCTTGAACTAATGCATCCACGGCTTCGTGCAGCAGCACGGTTATATGTTCACTCATAGGGATAAATTCATTAACTCTTCTGGCAACTGGGTATCACCTTTCATTTCTTCAAGGTAACGTTCACGGCGTTCGGCCCAGTGGGCTTCATCCCATAATTCAAATTTATTGCCTTGGCCCATCATTACCATCTTTTTTTCAAGGCCGGCATATTCTCTTAATGGCCCTGGTAATAGCAGTCGGCCATTAGCATCCATATCAATATCAGTAGCATGACCAATGATGAGTCGCTGAATGCGACGAGCGGCAGGATTAAAACTAGGCAGTGCTTCTATCTTGGTTTGAATAGGCTCCCATTCATTTAAGGGATAAACCAATAAACACTTCTCCTCGGTATCAATCGTAACAACTAAAGCCCCATCGTTGCTCTCATGCAACAATTGACGATAGCGGGCGGGCACGGCCATTCGGCCTTTTGTATCGAGATTGATATTGTGCACGCCACGAAACATAATTTATTTCACCTGTTACCCAGAAAACTCCACATTTACCCACAAAACAACACTTTTGCACACTATAGAAACAGAACACCCGTATTGCAAGGTACGATGTCGTGTTTTGCGCATTTAGGCTCATTAAGACCGCCTATTGATGGGGCTTAGAGGAAAGTTGTCTAAAAAGCAGTCTTAGTAATAACCGGACACAAGCGACACAGACTTGAAGAAAGGGAGGTAAATATGTTGGTACTCACTGACATTAAGCAGTTGGGTACAAAAAACCATCACTATTCAAGCAATGGGTTCGATAAACATGACCACCTAATTATTAAGATGGTCATATAACAAAGCACTATTTAAACGTTACCAGTCAATAGTAATGGAAGATGTCCCATTCTCACCAACATTCACATAATCTAAAGTACCTGTTGTTTTTGCGCCATTAAAGTCCCACTGGGCATCAATGCTAATTGTACTATCATCTTTGATATCCTCGTACTCAAGCGAGCCCGTACAAGATGAGGATTCAGTGGCAACCCAATTGGTTTTCGACGAAGTCCAACGCACTGTCTCTATACCTTGCGCCGTTCTAGTAGCCTCCCTTTTACCGACGCTTACACCATTTTCAAAAAGCTCGAATGTTATGTTTCCTAAATCACCAATTACACCAGAGAGCTCAAGGGATTTTTGTAAACTTGAGCCAGCATCATCCCGTGTGGAAACCGTTGCGGTATATTGATTATCTGAGCCGAAAGTCGTTTCAACTTTAAAACCGCCATTTTCTGCATAGTCGAGCTCCCAATTACACTGATTTTCAGCATACAGCGCATTTGAACAAGCGTAGATACCATTTAAAGACGAAAATGCATCCGTCAAGCTAGGTGCCAAGAATCCTGTCAGAGCAAATGATGCAATAAACTGCTTCTCTTCTGGGATGCTATCCAAATCAACATCAGAGGCTGCAGCTGTTAAGCTTTCGATTAACAACCACTCAGCAGATGCATCAACACCCTGTGAAGGCGTTAATACAATTTCGCCATCATTCCCTTTTTTGGACTTACAAACTTGATGGGTTTCATTAAATGAAACACCTCCATCTGATAAATCATTATCAGTAGGCGAGTCATTGTTTTCACTCCCACCTCCACATGCAACCAGTAGTGAACTTGTTAGTACTATTGCGATCCCTTGCTTCATAAAATACCTCTCTATTAAAAAATAATGAGCTATTTTTACGCATCCACACCTTAGGCTCTACTACTCCCGTACCAATATGTGCACCATTACTCAAACAAAACCAGTGTGCGAGTTAACACTAAAGAAACCCAGAACGCATAAAAAAACCCGCTGCCAAAACTGGCAACGGGTTTCAATAAAGAGAGATTTGTCTATAAGCCGGGTTCTGTGACTTGCGAACAAGTTGCAACCATTCATCTAGGCCTTGGATCGCTCCAAGGCTCAAGCGACCTACCCGTTCTCAACGTGGGCCACGCCATACGAGAACCTATTTGGTCTTGCTCCGAGTGGGGTTTACCGTGCCACGAACTGTTACCAGTCGCGCGGTGCGCTCTTACCGCACCCTTTCACCCTTACCTGTGAACTCCGAAGAGAACCATCGGCGGTATACTCTCTGCTGCACTGGCCGTAGGCTCGCGCCCCCCAGGCGTTACCTGGCACCCTGCCCTGTGGAGCCCGGACTTTCCTCCCCTAATCAACAAGTGACTAGCAGCGGTTGCTCGACTATCTCCGCGCGCAAGGATACTCATAATCTTATTTAGATCAAGCGCTTTATTTTTTAAGGTTTAGCCAGTTATTCGCCTTTGTGCTCAAGCGCCAATTGATACAACTGATTCTTTTTAAACCCTGTATGGGTTGAAACAATAGCCGCCGCTTTTTTCAAGGGTAACTCTTGGGCAATCAACAAGGTTAAATCTAATGCCTCTTGTGACACTTCAAGTTTTTTATTGGCCAACACGCCACGAACCATCATCACAAACTCACCACGCTGCTGGTTGGAGTCGGCTTGCATAATATCTTTTACTTCTTGGGCCGTACCGCGCAAAAACGTCTCAAAAGTTTTGGTTAATTCGCGGGCCAGTACGATTTCTTTTTCTGGGCCCAGCTCCGCTATTAGGTCGTCCACCGCATGCATAATGCGATGAGGTGATTCATATATAACCGTGGTACGCTCTTCGTGCTTGACACTTGAAAAATAGCTTTTTCTGGCAGCACTTTTTGATGGTAAAAAACCATCAAAAATAAAGCGATCCGTCGGTAATGCCGCTGCACATAATGCGGTAATCACCGCACACGCACCAGGAATAGGAACCACTTTAAAACCGGCCTTAGCCACTTGCTCAGCAACGTGATAACCAGGGTCCGCAATCAAAGGTGTGCCAGCGTCACTGACTATGGCTACATTTTGACCAGCTTGCAGTTTTTCGATAATTTGCTGGGCCGCTTGGGCCTCATTATGATCATGGGTCGCCATCAATGGCTTTTGAATACCAAGGTGATTTAATAGCTTTTTGGTGTGACGCGTGTCTTCGGCAGCTATAATATCCACGGATTCCAGCACTTGTTGTGCTCGAACTGTGATATCAGCCAAATTTCCTATGGGAGTTGCCACCACATAGAGCTGATTTTCTGCCATAATGCCCGCCTTCATCTTATGTTTGAAACTATGTAATTATGTTGAATTTTCGCTACGCTTTTCTCATCGTGCTGATTGCTCTTCTGGCGGCCTGTTCTTCGACCCCAAAACAATCAAGCAATACCGCGTTAAACTTATCTAGCGACAGCGCATTATCATCTATCGAGCCGCTAATCGCTAACCATAGATACATAGATGCAGAAGATGCTTTAAAAAAGATTGATATTTACAGCTTAAGTGAACTCGAGCAAATTCAATTCTATTGGTTAAGCGCCAACCTTGCAGTGCAGTTGGGACGAGGTGGTGCCGCCATTACTGCACTGAATGCGGTGCCACCTGGATCATTTACCAAGCTAACTGGAATCGACCCAAACAGCCCAGGCTTTTTACGCGCAGCCGCTTTGCATCTAAAAGGGGAATTTATCGCCAGTGCTCGTGAGCGTATGTTTTTAGCAGGTGTATTAACTGGCGAGCAATATGACATTAACCATCAAGCCATTTGGAATAGCTTGCTGCAAGCCGAAGATGCAGACCTTGAAAACCTAAGCAATAAGAGCAGTACACAAATCTTTAAAGGCTGGCTTGAACTGGCATTGATCATTAAACGCAACCAAGTGGATCTGGATCGCCAGCTCAGCTCCTTACGTTTATGGCAAGTTCAATACAATGGCCACCCTGCGGAAAAAACATTACCAGGCGGACTTGATCAATTAGAAGAATACGTTGAAAACAAAGCCAATTACATTGCTCTAATGTTACCGCTATCAGGTAAGCTCGCTGTCACAGGTAAAGCTGTGCGCGATGGTCTATTTGCCGCTTATTATCAAGCTAAAGAATTAGGCGCACAGGTGCCTGAAATTCGAGTTTACGACACCGCCGCCACCTCTGACTTTTGGGGGCTGTATAAACAAGCCATTCTTGATGGCAATGAGTTAATCATCGGGCCATTGGAAAAACACGCGGTTGAGCGCTTACAACAAGAAAGCCGCCTGCCTGTGCCAACCCTAGCCCTGAACTATGGCAACCGTGATGCCGCTGAAAACCCGAATCTTTTATACCAGTACGGCTTAGCCGTTGAGGATGAAGCCCAACTCGCCGCTAATTATGCTCGCCAGCAAGGCTATCAAAGTGCCGTGGTTTTAATGCCAAAAGGCCCTTGGGGCGAACGTGTATTCAAACGTTTTAGTGATACTTGGCAGGCGCAAGGTGGCAAGTTAATCGAAGCGCAGTTTTTCACAGGTAAAGGCGATTACAACAAAGTGATTAGCCGCTTATTCGCAGTTGACGATAGCGAAAGCCGCGCTCGCAGTATTCGCCGTCAAATAGGTACCGGCATGGAGTTTCAAGCCCGTCGTCGACAAGATGTCGACTTTATTTTTGTGGCTGCCCTGCCGCATCAAGCTCGCCAAATTAAACCCACACTTGCGTTTAATTTTGCTCGAAATATACCCATGGTGGCCACCTCGCAAATTTACTCAGGCATTCCATCACGCTCCAAAGACCGAGATTTAAATGACGTGGTGTTTTGTGATATCCCATGGATATTAGAAAAAAACCCACTTCGCCAACAGGTTCAAGGTTTATGGTCACAGGCTAAAGGCAGCCTAGACCGCCTATACGCGCTAGGTGTCGACGCATATCGTTTATACCCAAGACTTGGACAAATTAAATTACTCAAACACAGCCGTGTACAAGGTGAAACCGGCAGTCTTGCCATGGATGAATACGGACAAATTATCCGCACCTTGCCTTTTGCCAAATTTGAAAAAGGTATTGCGGTTAAAACACAAGGATATGTGGAAAATGTGGAGACCCATTCAGGCATTTAATAAACGCGCTAAAGGTGATGCCTACGAGAAAGTCGCTCGCCATTATTTGCAAAAGCACGGCCTAAAATTTATCGCCCAAAATGTGAACTTTAAAGGGGGCGAAATAGACTTAATTATGGAAGATGGCGCACAATTGGTTTTTATCGAGGTGCGCTTTAGACAGAACAAACAATTTGGAGGCGCTGCCGCCAGTGTTGCTCATAAAAAACAGCAGCGCATTATTTTGGCAGCCCAACTGTATTTACAAAAACATTTTGGCAATAATCCACCAAGCTGTCGCTTTGATGTGGTTGCCATCGACGGTGAAGAGAATCACAGCCAGCTAAACTGGCTTAAGAACGCATTCGCCTAAACCCAAATAAACCCGCTCTGGTTATTGCCAGTTAAGCTGGGTATGCTTGCAAAAAAATAAGAGACGTTTTTATGCATTTTCAAGAACGGATAAACCAACACTTTCAAGCCAGCATTGAAACCAAACAGCAGGCAGCGGAAGTACTTGCCCCAGTCATCGAACAAGCAAGTGATAGTATGGTGGGCGCCCTGTTAAGTGGCGGTAAGATTTTAACCTGCGGCAACGGCGGCAGTGCCGGCGACGCTCAACATTTCTCATCTGAGCTACTAAACCGCTTTGAGCGTGAACGCCCAAGCTTACCTGCCATTGCTCTAACCACAGACAGCTCAACCGTTACCTCTATTGCCAACGATTACAGCTACAACGAAATATTCTCAAAGCAAATACGCGCGTTAGGCAATGCTGGAGATGTTTTGTTAGCCATCTCAACCAGTGGCAACAGTGCAAACGTCGTTCAAGCGATTCAAGCGGCACACGATCGTGAAATGCGAGTAGTGGCGTTGACAGGTCGTGATGGCGGTGACATGGCATCGTTATTACTGCCTGAAGATATTGAAATTCGCGTTCCTTCGATGGTCACTGCTCGTATTCAAGAAGTGCACTTATTAGCAATTCATTGCTTATGCGACCTAATTGATTGGCAGTTATTTGGCCCAATGGAATAGATAAAGCGTTAGACGTTAGACGTTAGACGTTAGACGTTAGACGTTAGACGAAATGATTACCTGCTTGGAGCAATACACAAGCAGCAGACATAAAAAAAGCAGCCTAAGCTGCTTTTTTTATGTCTGGTAAACCGTTATTTATTTCACAACAGTTAAAGAAGGTCGACCACTTGGCTTACTTGCCTGTGGCTTAGACTCTTCTTTCTTTTTAACAGGCTGAGGATCATTTGGATCCGGTGCCCCTGCTTCATTACCAAACACCATTCCCTCTCCTGTCTCTTTGGCATATATAGCCAAAACAGCCACGATAGGGACATAAACATTTTGCGACACACCCGCAAAGCGAGCGTTAAAGCTCACCGCCTCATTGTTAATCATTAAACCCTGAACCGCGCCAGGGCTAATGTTCAACACGATCTGTCCATCATTGACGTATTCTTGAGGTACTTGCACACCCAGAATATTGGCATCAACCAACACATAAGGAGTGGAATCATTATCTAAAACCCACTCAAATAATGCTCGCATCAAATATGGACGGCTAGGTGTCATTCACGCATTTCCTGTTCTGCTTCAGATAAACTTGCTTGGAATGATTCACGCTCGAATAAGCGCTCCATGTAAGCATGAATATCTTTTGTTTGTTTCTCAGGTAAATCAATACCCAAAACAGGTAAACGCCACAATAACGGTGCTGTACAGCAATCAACAATGCTGTATTCATCACTCATGAAAAATGGCTTTTCAGCAAATAATGGTGATGTACTAATCAAGCTTTCACGTAATTCTTTACGTGCTTTAGTCACCGCAGCATCATCTTTGTTTGCAAGAATAATATCTGCAAGCGTGCACCAGTCGCGCTGAATACGGTACAACCATAAACGACTCTCAGCACGAGCAACAGGGTAAACCGGCAATAAAGGAGGATGCGGAAAACGCTCATCCAAATATTCCATCATGATGCCTGGCTCATACAAAACCAAATCACGGTCTACTAAAGTTGGTACGCTGTTGTACGGATTCAATGTCGCTAGATCTTCATGGGGATTTGCTGGATCCACATCGTGAATTTCTACGGCCACACCTTTTTCCGCCAATACAATGCGGACACGATGACAATAATGATCATTACCATCAGAAAAGAAGGTCATGGAAGAGCGCTTAGCCACTACACCCATATAGGTTTTCCTCACCTTAAAAACAAAAAAATCGGCGACTGATTATATACCAGTCGCCGAGTTTTGTGGGATTTATATTCAATGTTTGTATATGAATCCCAAAATTCACTCTAATAAACTACTTAGGTTGCTTGCTTAGCACAAGAAACCTAATGGTTTATTAGTGAATACCACGCCAGAATTCACGATTCAGGTAATACACTGGCACAAACAAGATTGCCAAGAATAATAATACCCAGAAACCGATACGCTTACGCTCTAGTGCCATTGGCTCAGCCATGTACACTAAGAAGTTAGTAATATCAGCAACCGCTTTATCATATTCAGCTGCATTCAACTGACCTTCTTCTTCAAGATAAAGAACTTCCACTGGATGTCCTTCATGATCAGTACGAGCACAAGAATCTTCTTTTAACTCTTGACCAGTAAGAGGATCAAAGCCGATTACAACTGGCGCACAACCTTTAACCTGCTTGCCTTGAAGGCCTGCAAGCACGTGAGGCATACCAACGTCTTTAAATACCGTGTTATTCACACCATAAGGGCGAGAATCATCAGCATAGAAACTACGTAGGTAGGTGTAGATCCAATCTGCACCACGTACACGAGCAACCAGAGTTAAATCTGGAGGCGTTGCACCAAACCATTTTTTAGAATCTTCTGGACGCATAGCGATTTCCATCAAATTACCAATCTTAGTTTCGGCGAATACTAGATTCTCCATCATGGCATCTTCAGGAATACCTAGATCACGCGCCACACGGTTGTAACGAGCAAATTTAGTACTGTGACAACCCATGCAATAGTTAGCGAAGTATTTCGCACCACGCTGCAAAGAGGCGCTGTCTTCTAAATCCACCTTCATGTCATCAAGGTGAACATTACCACCAGCAGCAAATGCAAAGCTTGGCAAAAGGGCAAAAATAACTGCAATTAACGATTTCATTAGCCTGTCACCCTCTCTGGTACTGGTTTGGTTTTTTCCTTAGCCGAAATAAATGGCAAGGTAAGGAACCATGCAAAATAAACAATTGTGGCTAACAGGCCCAGTTTTGCATAAAGACCAGTCGCAGGCTGAGTACCTAACCAAGTCAACAAGATGAAGAACAAGCCAAATACCACTAGATTAATACGGCTAATCCAGCCTTTATAGCGCCATGATTTAACCGGGCTACGATCTAACCAAGGTAATACAAACAGAATCGCAATCGCTGCACCCATCAGAATTACACCACCTAATTTATCCGGCACCACACGTAAGATTGTGTAGAACGCACCGAAATACCATACAGGGGCAATGTGTTCTGGAGTTTTCAGACCATTGGCTTGCTCAAAGTTAGCATGCTCAAGGAAATAACCATTACCTTCTGGCCAGAAGAAAATCACAAAACAGAATACAAATAGGAATACAACGATACCTACTAAGTCATGCACTGTGTAATAAGGGTGGAAAGGCACGCCATCTAAAGGACGACCTTCTTCATCTTTAAGTTTTTTGATGTCTACGCCATCTGGGTTATTAGAGCCCACTTCGTGTAGCGCAAGAATGTGCATAAATACTAATGCAACAATCACTAGCGGCAATGCAATAACGTGCAATGCAAAGAAACGGTTAAGGGTAATACCAGAAATTAGGAAGTCACCTTTAATCCACGTTACCAAGTCATCACCTACAACAGGAATCGCACTGAATAGAGAGATGATTACCTGTGCACCCCAGTAAGACATTTGACCCCATGGCAATACATAGCCCATGAAGGCTTCTGCCATTAACATAAGGTAAATGAACATACCAAAGATCCAGATTAATTCACGAGGCTTCTGATAAGAGCCGTAAATCAAACCGCGGAACATGTGCATGTAAATTGCGATGAAGAAGAAAGAAGCACCGGTTGAGTGCATGTAACGAATCAACCAGCCAAATTCAACATCACGCATGATGTATTCTACAGAGGCAAACGCTTGCTCAGCTGATGGCGTGAACGACATAGTCAACCAAACACCTGTTAGAATTTGGTTTGCTAGCATCAAGAAAGAAAACACACCAAAGAAGTACCAGAAGTTCAGGTTCTTAGGCGCATAATATTTTGACATATGCTTTTCGAAGGTGGCCGTTACCGGTAAACGGTGATCGATCCAACCCATGAATGCGGATAATTTGCTCATTATGAATTCTCCTCATCCACACCAATTAAAATGGTGTTCTCATCCACGTAAGAATAAGGTGGTACTTTCAAGTTCTTACCTGCTGGAGAGCCTTTATAAACACGACCAGCCAAGTCAAAGCGAGAGCCGTGACAAGGACAGAAGAAACCACCCACCCAATTATCTTGGAAAGGCTGAGGCACAACTTCAGGAATATACTTAGGCGCACAACCAAGGTGAGTACACACACCCTCAATAACAGCGATTTCAGGCTTACGTGAACGCTGAACGTTCTTAGCATAAGCAGGCTGTTGGCCTTCGTCAGCATTATCTGGGTCTTTTAGCTCGTCGCTAATCGTCTCTAATAATCCAACAGACTCATCAGTACGGCGATATAAGTAAACTGGCTTACCGCGCCATTCCACTACAATCATCGCGCCTGGTTCAATTTTACCCACATCTGCTTTAGCAGGTGCACCGGCAGCTTTCGCCTTTTCACTTGGATTCCAAGATTTAACAAAAGGCACAGCTACGCCAACAGCACCAATACCACCACCCACCGCGGTTGTTGCGATGAGGAAGCGGCGTCGGCCTGTATTTACGCCATCATTGCTCATTCTGGCAGTCTCCCATCAACTTTTTTTAAAATTCTGTGCAGCCCAGACTCTTTGGATAACATACTTTGCTGAAATAACCAGCATATAATTCAGAGAGTCTCTGCATTTTACCCAACAACCCTTAACTAAAGCACAAACACAAGGACTGGGGGAAAAAACGGCCCAAATAGTAATGAAATGTCCCGCCCCTTACAAGGAGCCAAGTCAATTTCATGCGGGTTTTATTCGTATAACCCTTTGTTTTAGATAAAAAAAAACGCCCAGACAGGAATCTGAGCGTTTTTCGACAATTCTTGCCAAACGCGATTAACGTTTAGAGAATTGAGGTTTCTTACGAGCTTTGCGAAGACCAACTTTCTTACGCTCAACTTCACGGTCATCACGAGTTACATAACCCGCTGCACGTAGAGAAGGACGTAGAGTCTCATCAAATTCCATAAGAGCACGAGTGATACCGTGACGAATTGCACCCGCTTGACCAGATGCGCCGCCACCTTTAACAGTAACGTATAAGTCAAATTTTTCGGTATTTTCAGTTAACACTAGCGGCTGACGTACTACCATGCGTGAAGTTTCACGACCGAAGTATTCGTCAACAGGACGCTTGTTGATAACGATTTGGCCAGTACCAGGACGCAAGAAAACGCGTGCGCTGGAAGATTTACGACGGCCAGTGCCATAATATTGAGTTGCAGCCATGATAATCCCCTTAAACCTTCAATTCTTTTGGTTGTTGTGCAGCATGTGGATGCTCAGCACCCGCATACACTTTCAGTTTTGTGAACATTGCACGACCAAGAGGGTTCTTAGGAAGCATGCCTTTAACAGCAAGCTCAACCACACGACCAGGCTTACGCGCTTGTAGGTCATTGAAGTTAATTTCACGTAAACCACCTGGATAACCAGTATGACGGTAATACATTTTATCTAGAGCTTTCGCACCAGTTACCGCTACTTTATCAGCATTGATAACAACGATGTAATCGCCAGTATCAACGTGAGGTGTGTATTCAGGCTTATGCTTGCCACGTAGACGAGCAGCGATTTCAGTCGCTAGACGACCTAATGTTGCGCCTTCAGCGTCAACAATCAACCACTCGCGTTTTACAGTTTCAGGTTTTGCAGTATATGTTTTCATAATCTTTCTATTCCGCCTAATCAGTATGTTACCTACTTGGACCGAACTAAATCGGCTGGTAACACCGTTTTAGGGCTTCGTCTTGGGGAAACGATGGCGGCGGATTATACGAGATAGAGACAGGGATTACACCTTTTTTTTTAGCTTTATGGCAATAAAGCTAAAATCACCCAAGAAAGCCTAATAACGCTCACCTTCACGAAAATGAACAAGCCCATAAATCAATGCAAATAAGGCCACCACTGCATTTAATAATACAATCAGCACCATCCCGTCTTGCTGCTCAGGATTCGACTGAAAGCCCATGATACTGCCAACAAAGAACGCCAAGGCTGACGATACAAATGCCACTAGCAACATGGATATTAAGTAGTAACCTCGTCCATCATCTAGCTTGAGCTGAAACTGCTCAATTTTTTGTGCAAAAAAACGATAAGCCAGCACGCACAAAGCTGCAGTAAAGATCATGGAACCAAAAAAGAAGAAAATCATGGTTTGCCCTCCTGTATTTTCACTCATAAGCGTAATACAGAAATGGCAGCGCTCAAGGCAATAGACGCGAATTAATCAAAAACGAGACTTTAAGCACATAAAAAGCCCCGACATAATTGCGGGGCTTAAGGCCCTATAACGGCTCTACCACATCCATTCTTAACGGTATAACAACTTCAGGCTGAGAACCATCATTAGATAATATATGTAACTCAGCCTCATAAGTACCAAACACCTGATCAGTAGAATCAAAAACTATCTCTAGAGCCTCCTCAAAACCAGCATCAATTCCACTGGTGGGTTGACTCAAACTTACCCAGTCTAAACTTTGAGAAAACTCAATCGCCAACTCATTTTCTATATAAGGTGAATTAAACGCGACCTGAAGTCCATCAGTCCCATTAGCGTTTTCAATACCTATACTCAGCCGACTAATGTCAAAGTTATTATTTATGCTTTGATACTGTAATCTAATGCGGCCGTTTTTACTTAGAATAACCTGAGCAGTAATCGACCCTGAATCTCCGAACTCTCCATAATTAGTGAACTGAACAATAAATTGCTCTGAAGTAGAAAGGTAATGAGCTGTATAGCCAGCAGTTGGATATAAATCATCCCAGGCCCAAGCAATGATATTATTAAAACCATCCGCACTTGGGATAGGTTGACCACTGCAACAGCCATGGTCAATTGCACCAAACGACACAAAGCCATTTGAGCTCACCCATATTTGATTATAGCTTTCACCATAAAACTCAAACTCAAACCCTAGGTTATATGGACCAACGACATTATCATCACTCAATGTAAATGAAGTGCCCGTATTTACAATATCCTGCCATACATACGCGACACCTTCATTGCTATCAGACCAGGTATATCCATAAGCATCCGGACCACCTGTACCATTAATTACAACCTCTCCTTGACGAGTATCGACTTGCCCTTTGCTAATTGACTCACTTAAATCCAACCCCTTTGCATTCAATTTAGCCACCACAGGAGCAGAAGCTGCAGATACTAATTCAGCTCGATACTCCAAACGCTCATCACCAGCATTTCCTATTAACAGATTTATTAGTGATGTCTCATCAGGCAATAAAGTGACAACATCAATGCTTTGTGGAGCAACACTTAATATTGGCCCCATAGCGGTTAAAACACTTAATGTGTTAGATAAGTCAGAAATTTGTGCTGAGTTATCTATCACTCGAGCAGCAAAGTAATAGGTTGTATTTGGGAACAAGCCAGTAACAACGGCCTCTTGAGTCTCGCCACTTAAATTTGGAGTTATTCCTGAAATTTTTATTGCTGCATCCCAGTTTTCAATAGTTATAGGCTCTTGAGAATATGCAATCTGAACTTCTGACGCCCTGCCTACCAAGCCATCATCACCTGTATTAGTCCATGACAGCAACACATTCGTAGATGAAGATTCACTCACACTCAAATCATTAATTGCATTTGGAGCTTGTTCATCCGGAAGCACTTCAATATTCAAATCAAATGAAAGCTGAGGCGTTACTGGGTTATTTACATCAAAATTAATTTGAACATTGTAGTTATCAGGTATTTGGCCAAATGCATCTATCACAACAGGCACAACCACTTCCCCTTCAGGAGGCACTATTCCTGTAGCATTATCATCAACAACGACAAAGCTATAACTCAACTCATCCGCTCTTAGCATTGCAGAATCTAAATTCAACCGCCCACCCGTCACTGTTTTACCATTCAATGACGGCACAAGGTCAACCGTATCCATCAATATCTGCTTCACCTCGATAGCACTCAAACTAGGATAATTAGAGCGAATCATAACTGCAGCACCAGCAACATATGGAGTAGCCATTGAGGTGCCTGAAAAAGAATCGTAACCTCCATTCGATACCGTACTAAGAATATCCGACCCTGGCGCACCTAAATCTACAGTAGTAACTCCATAGTTAGAGAAGTTCGATAAAGCATCAGCATGTGTTGTAGAAGCCACCGCCAACATATTCTGCGTGTCATAGCCCGAAGGGTAATTTGGGGAGTTATCTGTATTCACAGAGCTATTACCTGCCGCTGCAACAAACAATACATCTCGTTGATTAGCGTACTCTATAGCGTCGAGAATACCCTGAGAAAAGCCTCCACCACCCCAAGAGTTATTTAGTATATTCGCCCCATTGTCAACAGCATAAAGAATGGATTCGATAGCATCTGATGCTTGGCCACCACCTGAAGCACTTAGGAATTTTACTGCCATAATTTGAGCAGTATGCACCGTACCAGCAATACCAATACCATTATCGCCTTCTGCGCCAATAATTCCCGCGCAATGCGTGCCGTGATCATTATCATCCATAGGATCACCATCATTATTCACAAAGTCATAACCATGAACATCATCAATAAAACCATTAGCATCATCATCAATTCCATTACCTGGAATTTCATCTGTATTTGTCCAGATATTATTTGCCAAGTCGGAATGATTGTAGTTAACACCAGTGTCAATGACTGCTACCACGACATTTGAACCATCTGTAGTGCGGCCCCAAGCTTCAACCGCATCAATATCTGCATCAAACACACCTCCGGTTTGCTGCTCATTATTGACTGCCCACTGCTGAGTGAAGCTAGCATCATTTGGAATGCTATCAATGCTCACAAGGTAATCTGGTTCAGCGTAAAGAACTTCAGGTAGTGAATTTAATTCATTAAGTAAAGTAGCAATTTCTTTCTGTGTTTTACCGCTAATAGATAACACATCCATATTAAGTTTATCGAAACGCTTTTTGATTTTTAAACCATGCTTATGAATTGCATTACCCACCACCAATGATGATGTATTAGAAGACTTTTTCTTAATGATAATATTATTACTGGCAGCTATATCTACGGCATGAAATAAAGGCATATTGATTTTCTGCTCTTTATAAACCTTCAGCTGGGATAGTGACAAAGAAGAATCTGTTTGAGGCAAGGCCACTCTGGCCGAGTACTCCAATGGAGTCGCTCCGTTATTACGTAAAACCACTTCCAAGCGCTCAGACTGCCCTTCAGAGAGTGAGATAGATGCAGATTCTGGTGCTAATTCAGGCAAAGGTGCTGAAGGCGTTGTAAAACTTGCAACGTTTGAAATATCACTTTTATTTCCAGTTAAGTCTTGGGACTTCACAGCAAAGAAGTATTCCTGCTCTGCGTTCAAACCAGAAACTAAAAATTCCTCCTCTGTACCAGGTAACGCTGGCGCAGGGACTCCATCCAAGGGGGTTGCTAAAGCCCAGTTATCATCTGTAATACTTTCGTTAAAGTACCTAATTTCATAAATATCAGCAGGAATTTCTTCTCTTTGATTATCAGATATAGATGTCCATGCCAATCTAGCCTCATCAAAGAGAACACCAGGTGTAACTGACAGGTCATTTATTTCAGCTGGCGGTGTAAAATCCTGAACAACATTAAGAGCCAAATGATGATAAATATTGGTATTGGTCGAATAATCCATTACCTGGAACATACCGCTGTAATAACCCAAGTCTAAATTTGCAGCATCGATTGAGAAGCTTACCGTCTTAGAATCATTACCAGGAATTTCCTCACTAAAAGAAGCTGAAGCCCAGGAAGGCGATGAACTAAGCGCTACAAACTTACCTTCACTGGAAAGGTTTTCTATATCGACACCGTACGTCTGAATTGAACGCTGTTGAATAGTCAGCTCAGATACAACACTGGTAAAGCGAACGGCAGATTCTGTTACATTAATATCAATTACGGACTCAGAAATAAGCTGCCCATCCGAAACACGATACTTAACAGTGTCTTGTCCAGTGAAAACAGCAGAAGGTGTATAACTAAATAATCCTGACTCACTTAATGTAACATCTCCATACAATGAATCACTTGCAAGTGAATACTGCAAAGTATCACCGTCTACGTCCAAGCCAGTAAGTTCAATACTTACAGGAGATAATCCGTAGGTAATTAAAGTTACATCTTTTGAAGTGGGTGCATCATTTACCGGAGAAACATTTATCTCTACTTTTCCGATATTTGACGAAAGTCCTTCCGATTGGGCATTAAAATAAAAACTATCAACCCCATAAAAGTCTTGATTAGGAGAGTATTCAAATTCACCTGTAACTTGTAATTCAAGCGTGCCGTTCTGAGGTAACCCTGAAACGTAATAAAGAACATCTGATCCAAGGTTTTGATTCACGGAAGAGACAAGAAGATCATCTTCTTGCAAGCTGGTAACGATATCATCAACTTTTATAACCCTAGGTTCTGGCTCTACAGAATCAGATCCACAAGCAACAAGCATGGACGATAATAATATGAAGATAGAATGACGGCCAAAAGACCATAAATAATTACTTCCATGTGAAAACATATTTTTTCCTTAAAATGAATATCCAATTCAGCAGCACATCATAGCAACCAACAAGATTGTTCTCAATTTATCATCAAAGATTTATTAAAGTTTCTAAGAACTGTATAAATAACAATCTACACTCAACCTAAACTCAATTAAAAAAGATGCGTACAGAATTAATCTGCACACACCAATTAAAGTAAAGGCTTAGTAATCTAACTTTTAATTAAGAAATTAATGTTCACGCGTTGCAAAGAACTCAACATCAGGGTGTCGGTCTTGTGCCAGTGATAGGTTCACCATGGTCGGGGCGATATAGGTTAGATTGTCACCACCATCTAAGGCTAGATTTTCATGGGCTTTCTTTTGGAATTCCGCAAACTTAATTTTGTCTTTTGATTCCACCCAACGGGCCGTGGCAACACTGATAGGCTCATAAATAGCCTCAACCTTGTATTCGTCTTTTAGGCGCTGCGCCACCACATCAAACTGCAGAATACCAACTGCACCAACAATAAGGTCATTGTTTTTCAGCGGACGGAACACCTGTACAGCTCCCTCTTCTGACAACTGAATAATCCCTTTAAGCAGCTGCTTTTGTTTAAGTGGATCTTTCAAACGAATACGTTTGAACAGTTCAGGGGCAAAGTGAGGAATACCCGTGAATTTCAAATCTTCACCTTGGGTAAACGTGTCACCAATTTGAATGGAACCGTGATTGTGTAGGCCAATGATATCACCCGCATACGCTTCTTCAGCCGCTTCACGATCACCCGCCATAAAAGTTAAAGCATCACCAATGCGAACATCTTTGCCAATGCGCACATGTTTGGCTTTCATGCCTTTTTCATACTTACCAGAAACGATTCGCATAAACGCCACACGGTCACGATGTTGCGGGTCCATGTTGGCTTGAATTTTAAATACAAAGCCGGTGAATTTTTCTTCGGTAGGTGCGACATCACGAGCGTCTGTTTGGCGAGGTTTAGGGGTGGGTGCCCACTTGGTTAAACCATCTAGCATATGGTCCACACCAAAGTTACCCAGTGCCGTACCAAAATAAACCGGGGTTAATTCACCAGATAAGAACATCTCAAGGTCAAAGGGATTTGAAGCGCCGCGTACCAGCTCAATTTCTTCGCGAAAATCGGAAGCAAATGCACCTACCGCTTTATCAAAGTCTGGATTATCCAAACCTTTAATCACACGACGTTCTTGTATGGTATGACCCTGACCGGTTGAGTACAGAATTACCTCATCATCATACAAGTTGTATACACCTTTAAATTCTTTACCCATACCAATAGGCCAAGTAATCGGTGCACACATGATATCAAGTACATCTTCTACCTCATCCATGACATCAATGGGGTCACGGGTATCGCGGTCTAGTTTGTTCATAAAGGTGATGATGGGTGTGTCACGTAAGCGTGTTACTTCCATCAATTTAACGGTTCGCTCTTCTACACCTTTAGCGGCGTCGATCACCATTAAACAGGAGTCCACTGCCGTTAAGGTGCGGTAAGTATCTTCCGAGAAGTCTTCGTGCCCTGGAGTGTCTAGAAGGTTCACCAAGCAATCGTTATACGGGAATTGCATCACCGAGGTGGTAATGGAAATACCACGGTCTTTTTCCATCTGCATCCAGTCGGATTTAGCGTGCTGGTTGGAGCCACGACCTTTTACCGTACCGGCTTTTTGAATGGCGTTGCCGAACAACAGTACTTTTTCAGTAATGGTGGTCTTACCCGCATCCGGGTGGGAAATGATGGCGAAAGTGCGGCGCTTGCCCACTTGTGTTGCTTGATTGCTCATATTCGGCTTTTTAGATGATCAAAAATTGCCGCGCATTATATCTGCCTACGGCACAAGATACGAGCACAGCAAACAGCCATGCTCGTTGCGACTCAATTAGGCGACTTTGCTGTTTGCCGCTTTATTGGCCAACAGTTCGTCATAGGTGCCTTTAAAGTCGAGCAATTGATTGTCTTTGATTTCAATGACACGGGTCGCCAGTGACGAGACAAACTCACGGTCATGACTCACAAAGATGAGTGTGCCGTCAAATTCTTTCAAAGCATCGTTTAGTGCCTGTATGGACTCCATATCCAAGTGGTTGGTAGGTTCGTCCATCACCAGCACGTTAAGATCCATCATCATCAACTTACCAAACAACAAGCGGTTTTTCTCACCACCTGAGCACACGCGGGCTTTTTTATTAAAGTCGTCTGCGGTAAACAACAAACGACCCAGCATGGCTCGTACTTTTAAGTCATCGTGTTTTGGGGTGCGCCACTGACTCATCCACTCAAACAAGGTAAGGTCGTTATCAAAATCTTTTGAGCTGTCTTGCGGGCAATAGCCAATAGTGGCATTTTCTGACCATTTTACCACGCCGTGCTCTGGGGTCAGTTCGTTCATCAAGCAGCGTAAAAATGTGGTTTTACCTGCGCCGTTCTCACCAATTACCGCCAGTTTTGAGCCTGCTTCTAATAAGATGTCACCACCTTTAAATAGGGTTTCGCCATCAAACCCGTGCGCAACTTGCTCAAGTTCTAATACCTGACGATGCAGCTTTCTATCCTGACGCAAGGTAATTGAGGGGGTTTGACGAGAGGTTTGTTTCACCTCATCCAGTGTAATCTTATCCATTTTTTTCGCACGGGACTGAGCCTGCTTAGACTTAGACGCGTTAGCCGAGAAGCGGTTAACAAACGCTTGTAACTCATCAATTTCGGCGCTTTTCTTCGCGTTTTCACCCAATAATTGCTCACGAATCAGCGTAGAGGCTTCAATGAAATATTCATAATTACCTGGGTAAATACGCAGTTCGCCATAATCGATATCCGCCATATGGGTGCAGACTGAGTTTAAAAAGTGGCGATCGTGGGAAATGATAATCATGGTGCTTTTGCGCTTATTCAACACATCCGCCAACCAGTTAATGGTGTCGATATCCAAGTTGTTGGTAGGCTCGTCCAACAGCAAGATTTCTGGGTTGGCGAATAACGCTTGGGCCAGTAACACACGCAACTTCCAGCCGGGAGCAAGTTGCTTCATCAGGCCGTAATGAAACTCTTCTTCTATGCCGGCCTCTAGCAAGATTTCACCGGCGCGGCTTTCCGCACTGTAACCGTCCATTTCAGCGTATTGGGCTTCTAAGTCCCCTACTAACATGCCGTCTTCTTCGGTCATATCGGGTTTGGCGTAAATGGCATCACGGGCTTGTTTGATTTTCCACAGGGCTACGTCCCCCATGATGACCGCATCCACCACGGAATACTCTTCAAAAGCGTACTGATCCTGACTCAAGGTACCCACCTTGTGCCCGGGAGTGATCGAAACATTGCCTGAAGTAGGCGTTAACGCACCACTTAGGATTTTCATAAACGTAGATTTACCGCAACCGTTCGCGCCAATCAGGCCATAGCGATTGCCGTGACCAAATTGTGCAGAGATGTTTTCGAACAAAGGCTCAGCGC
Organism: Bermanella sp. WJH001; assembly: GCF_030070105.1. Classification (NCBI taxonomy): domain Bacteria; kingdom Pseudomonadati; phylum Pseudomonadota; class Gammaproteobacteria; order Oceanospirillales; family Oceanospirillaceae; genus Bermanella; species Bermanella sp. WJH001. The sequence goes on from NZ_JASJOO010000002.1 coordinate 1,453,740, forward strand.
CAAATTGCATGGTGATGTTTGCGGTTGTAATCAAGAAGGTATCCTGGGGCACAAGCTGGTATTGCCATGCCGAAGTAAAGGTAATAATTGCCGCGCACTATATAGATGAAGGCGGGTTTTGTCGAGATAACTGTATGGATATTAGCCAGTTTGAGCGTTCTCAGCATTCAACCCCATAAGCCACAGGCTTTAGCTATACTAATATTAAGCCCCTCATAACAACATACATATGGCAAGCGCTGCTGATACACTGAATCGGATGCCTCTAACCCTTTTAACAAGGGGGCTCATGGCTGCCATATTGCTTTTTCTGCTTCTCACCAGCCACGCCCATAGCGATACCACAGACTTGTTTAACCTATCTCTCGAACAACTAATGGCAACACCCGTGAACGTCGCCTCAAATACCCTCAAACCCATCAATGAACAACCCGGCACCGTTAGCATCATCACTGAACAGCAAATTGCCCATTCCGGTGCACGCTTCTTAATGGATTTAATTAAACAGGTTCCTGGGTTTTGGATAGGCACTGACACCATAGGCACCATGTCGGTCAGCTTTCGAGGTGTTTGGGGGATGGAAGCCAAAATTTTACTCATCATAGATGGCATTGAACAAAATGAATTGGCTTTTGGGTCCTTGGTATTAGGCAATCGCTACCCTGTCAGCACCATTAAACAGGTTGAAATCATTCGTGGGCCTGGGTCTGTGAAATATGGCAGCCAAGCGGCGCTTGCGGTTATTAAAGTGACCACCAAAGGAAAAGATGCAAACGGGCAACACGTCAGCATCAGCGCCGATGCCAATGAAAACGGCGTTTATAATAATACCTATTCTATTTTGTCTGCCGGCAGCTTAAGTGATTCTGAAATTTTGCGTTACACCAGCGCCATTAGTTTTGCACAAGGTGATTACTCCGACCAAACTTGGACCGCCTTAGACGGTTACACCATTGATCTTCAAAACAAAACTAACTCACAACCGTTCAATGTGAATATGAGCTTAACCAACAGTAACAGTGAGCTGCGCATTATTTATGATCGCTTCACGCAAGAAGACCGCTTATTATTTGGTGACAGTGGATTATTTGTTAGCCCTAATCAACGATACACACAAAACAATACCCTTTCGTTTGAAAGCATCAATATTTCAAGCCAACATAGCGCGCAGATACAACCTGAACTTTCCGTCAATACCAAACTGACATTTGTTAAACAAAAACCGTGGAATGGTGACTCGCAGTACAACCAAACATTAAAGCGTGATGCAGAACGTTGGCGGATTGATATGGTGACACAATATGAATTCAGCGAAGATCATAATATCGCATTTGGCGCGATGTATTACACCGAAAACGAAGAAGTGAGCCAATCATATTTGTTCAACCCAGATACTCGCTTTGATGGCAAGCATGCTATTAGCCAAAGTGATCGTGCACTATATTTACAATACGAAGCCAACACAGACTGGGCAAATTTTACAATCGGTGGGCGTTATGAAAACCACGACGCAGCGGGTTCCCATGTATTGCCTCGCATTGCCATCACCAAAACATTCCATGCATTTCACGGAAAGCTGGTTTATAACCAAGCGTTTAAAATCCCTCAATTTGACACTCTGGCCAGTGCGAATAATTCAGGTACTCCCATCACAAAAACGGAGCTAAGTACCACCAGTGAAATTGAATTAGGTTATCGCATTAACGATAAAATGAATTTAAGTGGTAACTTCTACCACTTTAAAATCGATAACTACATTGGTTTTAATCCGGTTAATGCCAGCAACGCAACTCTCGGGGACTTTAGTGCGTATGGTCATGAGCTGGAGTTTGACTGGATCATGGCTGACTTTCAAATGCATGCCAGCTATTCAGTATTTTTAATTGATCAAACCAATATTAACGCCATTACCGTCGACACGGATGAAAATGCGGTATTAGGCATTCCCAATCACATGATTAAATTAAATACCCGTTATTATTTGACACAAGATGATTCCATTAATTTAAATGGCGCGATCATTTCTAGTCGTTATGCCTGCGTTGAAGATAGCAATTTGATTTGTGGCACACCAAAAAAATTAAATGAAGAATACGACTTTAATAGTTTTTATCGCCATAGCCACAGCGGGCTAAATTACAATATCGGCATTGCTAATATCTTGGATACCAAAACCAAATATGTTCAACCTTATCGTGGTAGCCAGTCACCTATTCCAGGACTTGGGCGCAGACTCATGTTTGATATTCAATACCAGTTCTGAGTTACAATCACAAAAAAAGCCAATCAAGTTCCCACCCGATTGGCTTCATTTTACATCGAGCTATTTTATTTAGCCGCAATAACGTATTTTAATATTTCAACAATTTGCTCTGGGGTTTGCGCCCACGCCATAGCGGCACCATCCACTTCTTTAAGTGGGTGAATAATACTTTCATCATGCAATGTAATATAAGGCTTACCAAGTGCAGCACACATGCCTGCATCAAATGCTGCGTTCCACTGCTTGTATTTATCACCAAAACGAACAACTGCCATGTCGCAGTTTTCAATCATATTTTTTGTGCGAATACTGTTTACTTTTGATGATTGATGATCTCGCCAAAAATTACTCTCTGGCACGCCCAATACATCACCGGCGGCATCACTGGCTTCGTGATTGGTCACAGCCGATACAAATTCAACCGGCAAGTTTAACGCTTGCGCGCCTTGCTCGATTTGCTGACGCCAATCAGTGTGAATTTCACCAGACAAATAAACTGTCCACGTTTTCATACATACTCCTCTTAATGATTATTGCACAGAGCCTGACTGTGCTATTTCATTTAATGCTGTCACTAAGCGTTCATTTTGATCAGTCGTGCCCACTGTGATACGCAAGCAGTTTTTCAATAATGGGTGGCCGCCATCCAAGCACTTAATTAAAATGCCTTTTTCTTTTAAATCTTGAAACCAATTTCGCGCCATGCCATCAGGGGTACGCACTAAAACAAAGTTTGCTTCACTTGGGAATACTTCTAAGCCAGCAATGGCAGTAAGGTCATTCATTAACACTACGCGATCAACACGTAGCTGTTCGGTTTGCATCACTAACATGTCAAAATGCTCTAACGCAAATAACGCACTGGCTTGTGTTAATGAATTAATATTGTACGGCATGCGGATTTTTTCAAGCTCACTTAACCACTCTTTAGAGCCTATCAATAAGCCCAAACGTAAACCGGCTAAACCTACTTTTGATAAGGTGCGCATCACCAAAACATGATCGTATTTTTCTAATAAAGCTAGGTGGTCTGCATCGGTAAACGCGGTATAGGCTTCATCTAAAATCACTAAACCTTGAGAGGCCTCTATGATATTTTGAATGGCCGTTTCATCCCAGAGGTTACCCGTTGGGTTATTGGGCTGAGCTAAAAAAATCAACTGCGGGTCATGCTCTTCAATAGCCGCTAACATGGCCGGCTCATCGAGTTCGAAATCTGCTGTTAACGGCACACCCACGTAGTTTAAGCCGCAAAAAGTCGCGATCATTTTATACATCACAAAACCCGGCTCTGGCGCTAAAATCGTCGCACCGGGTTTAGCTACCGCCATGGCCAGCATTTGAATGATTTCATCACTGCCGTTGCCTAATAAAATATCGTATTTTTCATTCACACCCATTTCTTCACGCAGGGCATCTTTTACCATTTCACCGCTGGCATCTGGGTAGCGGTTAATGGGCACATCTTTCAATAAATCCGCCCACGCTTCACGGGCAACCGCTGGCCAGATGTATGGGTTTTCCATGGCATCTAATTTAATCATGCCTGCAGCGCTTGGTACGGGGTACGCACTTAAGTCTAATATTTCTTGGCGTATCAATTTTTTTACACGAGACATGTGATCTTCTCTTAAACAAAAACCCTAAGGTTAAAAACGTTAGGGTTTTATTATTTTAAATATTAATTTTTGATTTTAGCATTAAAGCGTTAGCGGCGAAGCTCAGGCTAGGCGAAAACGTTATGAGAGAACGGAGCTTAGCGTGCTAAGTGAGTATCTCGAATAACGTTTTCAACAACGCCTGAGCAAGTAAGCTAGCTTTAATCTTTGATACGGTATTCGGCAGACCTAGCATGGGCCGTTAACGACTCACCACGGGCTAGCACAGATGCAACCTTGCCCATTTCACTTGCGCCATCGGCACTGCACATAATTAATGAGCTGCGTTTTTGGAAATCATACACACCAAGGGGGCTAGAAAAACGTGCCGTACCGGATGTCGGTAATACGTGGTTTGGCCCAGCACAGTAATCCCCTAATGCTTCCGCGGTGTAGCGGCCCATAAAGATAGCACCGGCATGACGAATTTCTTTTGCCATGCTCACAGGGTCTTCTACTGATAACTCTAAGTGCTCTGGCGCAATGCGGTTTGCAAGATCAATGGCTTCTTGTTCGTTTTGCACTTTTACTAACGCACCACGACCTGAAAGTGACGCACGAATAATGGCTTCACGCTCCATGGTCGGCAATAATTTTTGAATACTGGCTTCAACTTGTTTTAAGTATTCACCATCCCAAGAAATCAAAATAGATTGTGCATCTTCATCGTGTTCGGCTTGGCTAAATAAATCCATGGCAATCCAATCTGGATCGGTTTTACCGTCGCATACAACCAGAATTTCTGATGGGCCAGCAATCATGTCGATGCCCACTTCGCCAAATACAAAGCGTTTTGCAGTAGCCACATAAATGTTACCTGGGCCTACAATTTTATCGACCTTAGGCACACTCGCGGTGCCATATGCCAACGCAGCAACCGCTTGGGCGCCACCAATGGTAAAACAACGGGTCACACCGGCTGCTGCCGCTGCCGCTAATACCAACTGGTTCACTTCACCATCTGGTGTTGGGACTACCATGATAATTTCTTTTACACCGGCAACGTGGGCTGGGATCGCATTCATTAACACACTAGATGGGTAAGCCGCTTTGCCGCCAGGTACATAAATACCCACGCGATCCATTGCCGTTACTTGCTGACCTAAAACGGTGCCGTCTTCTTCTTGATACTGCCAAGATTCACTGCGCTGTTTGTCGTGATAACGACGCACACGCTCTGCCGCTTCAAGCAATGCTGTGCGCTGTGCTTCTGGTAAATTATCTAGCGCTTCTTGTAATTGAGTTTGACCAATTTCAAGCTGAGCCATGTTATTAACGTCTAAACGATCAAAGCGATTACTGAATTCAATAAGCGCTTCATCACCGCGAGTTTTAATTTGATGCAGGATATCTAACACAGTTTGTTGCACTTGATGATCCGATACCGATTCCCACGATAACAAATCATCCATGGCTTGGGTGAAGTCTGCTTGTTGGCTATCTAAAGTTCGCATTTGAAACGACATACTGACCTCTTACACTCTTACTCACTGTACTAAATACGAATAGCGATGCCTAAAATTAACGGCGACGCTCTACTGCTTGGGCTAACTTATCAATAATGGGTTGAATCTGACGATGTTTCATTTTCATGGCCGCTTTACCCACCACCAAACGAGAACTGATTGGCGCGATTAAATCGCGTTCTTCAAGACCATTGGCTTTTAAGGTATTACCAGTATCCACGATATCAACAATCAAATCCGCCAGCCCCATAATTGGTGCTAACTCCATACCACCATAAAGCTTGATGATATCGGCTTGTTTACCTTGCTGGGCAAAATAACGTTTGGTCACACCTACAAATTTAGAGGCTACTTTAATACGACCTTCTGGAATCACCGCGCCCTTAAGCGCTGCCGTCATAAGGCGACAAGTTGCGATGTTTAAATCTAACGGCTCGTACAAACCGGTACTGTCCGCTTCCATTAATACATCTTTGCCGGCAACACCAATATCGGCTGCACCGTACTGCACATACGTTGGCACATCAGTGGCGCGAATCACGACTAATTTGATGTGGTCGTGATTGGTATCAAAAATCAGCTTACGGCTTTTCTTAATGTCTTCTGCTGGCACAATGCCCGCTTCAGCAAAAAGCGGCAGTGTGTCATCTAAAATTCGACCCTTGGATAACGCAATGGTCAATGGCTGTTGGCTCATGTTTATTCCTTGATGCTTCGGCCTAGTTTGGCACGCGGCGAATATTAGCGCCCAATAATTGCAATTTTTCTTCGATGCATTCGTAACCACGGTCTATGTGGTAAATGCGATCCACGACGGTCTCACCCTCTGCCATCAAAGCCGCGATCACTAAGCTGGCCGATGCTCGCAAATCGGTCGCCATCACTGGTGCACCTTTTAACTTGTCGCCACCTTTAGTGATACAAGTATTACCTTCTAGCGCCACTTGTGCGCCCATGCGCGCTAATTCTTGCACGTGCATAAAGCGGTTTTCGAAAATGGTTTCGGTCACTGTGGCACTGCCATTGGCGACTAAATTCATCACTAAGAACTGCGCCTGCATATCTGTTGGAAACGCTGGGTAAGGCGCGGTTTTTACACTCACGGCTTTTAATTCACGACCAACCATATCTAGGCTAATCCAATCTTCACCTACTTCTATTTTGGCACCGGCTTCTTCAAGCTTATGCAATACCGCTTCTAAGATATCTGCACGGGTATCTTTCAATTTCACTTTTCCGCCAGTGGCGGCTGCCGCTACTAGATAGGTACCGGTTTCGATGCGGTCTGGCATCACGTTATAGTGACCACCGTGCAGGCTTTCAACCCCTTCCACACGAATCACATCAGTACCGTGACCGGTAATTTTTGCACCCATGGTGATTAAGCACTCAGCTAAATCCACCACTTCAGGTTCACGGGCCGCGTTTTCAAGCAGGGTTACACCATCCGCCAGCACTGCTGCCATCAATAAGTTTTCAGTACCGGTTACGGTTACCGTATCCATAAAGATGTTGGCGCCTTTTAAACGGCCATCTGTGGTGGCTTTTACATAGCCATCTTCAACCACAATGTGAGCACCCATAGCTTCTAGGCCAGATAGGTGAATATCCACAGGGCGAGAGCCAATGGCACAACCACCTGGTAATGACACTTGTGCTTCACCAAAACGAGCCACTAATGGCCCTAGTACCAAGATAGAGGCACGCATGGTTTTAACAAGTTCATAGGGGGCGACCAAGGTTTTAATGTTGTTTGCGTTCACTTCAATGGCGTAATCTTCGCCCATGACCACATCCACACCCATGGTGCCAAGCAGGTTAATCATGGTGGTCACGTCGTGTAAGTGCGGCAAGTTCCCAATGGTAATCGGGGTGTCTGCTAATAACGTGGCAGCAATGATTGGTAGCGCCGAGTTTTTAGCGCCAGAAATACGGATCTCACCCGAAACAGGGGATCCGCCTTGAATAATCAGTTTGTCCAATGCAGGCATAATACGACTACTTTATTAAGATTGTTGTTGAGCCCACTGGGCTTGCGTATAGGTTTTAATGGTTACTGCGTGTACGCTGCCATCCGTGATTTTTTCATTAAGCGCCGCATACACATACTGCTGACGTTTAACGGGATTCAAGCCTTCGAATTCATCCGTAACGACGGTGATTTCATATTTGTAGCCATCCCCATCAACGGATACCTGGCAATGCGGAAGCTTTTCTTCAAGCAACGTTTGTAGGTCTTCTGGGCTCATAGGGCTCTCCGATGGGGCTTGGAATTGACATCATGAAAAATAAAGGCGGGAATTATAGCGGAAAGGCACTCTAATAGCGAAGTGTAAAATACCCGCTAGCTCACATTCTATCTATGTTACTGCCTAGGCAGTCAGTGAAATAACCTCTTGTAAGTTGGCATTTTCAACCATCAAACGCAGTGGTGTTGGCGGTGATTTGAATATAATACGAATGCCTTTAGCATGCGCAGCCCTAACCCAGCTGAGCAATAAGGCCAAAGCTGCGCTACTGCAATGCTTAACGGCACTTAGATCAAATTCAACATCACTGCTATACCGGTTGATGATAGTTAGGCCTTCTTGCTCAATATGCACCACGCTGTCGAAGGTAAGATCACCGATGACACCGTACGAACCTGATGTATATTTTTCAACTTGCTGCACAGGCATTATTCATCCTCAGATTCATCATCATTTTGTGACGCGCTCGTGGTGTCATTAGATACCTCTGAGCGCCACCCAACAATGGCCAGATCTATGTTGCCATTGTTTTGAGCCACCAAGCGCGAGAACTGCTCGCGAAATAAAAGCCCCATATTTATGCCATTAATAATGACATTTTGTACCATCCATTGATTATTTTTCTTGTCATAAAATAAACTCTGAGTAACTGGAAAAACCTGCCCACTTGAGGTCACAACTTCAATGCTCACCTGTGTATTACGCTCAGTTTGCTTGCCTTCTTTTAAGGGTAAAACGTTCACTTTGTAATTATTGAATTCCCACAACCCTTTGGCATAGGTATTTAATAAACTGGATTTGAATACCATCATAAAACGTTGTTTTTGCTCGTTCGTCGCCTGCTTAAAGTGCTTTGCCATTACCCTACGTGCGATGCGTTTAAAGTCCACCACGTCACCAAGCTGTGCATCCACAAGCGCGATTTTCTGCTCACCATTAAGGACTTTTTCGCTTTTACTGGTTTGAATGGCCGTCAACAAGTCATCAATTTTTTCTGCCACTAGGCGATGTGCATCTTGCGAAGATGGTGACGTTAAAGCATCCATACTAAATAATGCAAAACACATTAAAAACAGGTATCTGAGTATGCAATTCATATTGCATTCCTTATCTAAAATCAGTGGTTATTCACTACTGCGGCTAAACAAAAATTGACCAATTAACTCTTCTAAGACAATGGCTGATTGCGTGTCTTCGATCACATCACCGCTCAGTAATGCCTCTTCATCAGCACCCACACTCAGACCAATGTATTTCTCCCCCAGCAAACCAGACGTCAGCACTGAAGCCGATGTATCTTGTGATAATGGGATCCCTTTTTTGATCGCCATTTTAACAACCGCCACATAATCTTGAGTATCCAACTCAATTTCCACCACGCGCCCAATGGTCACACCGGACAGGGATACTTTCGCGCGCTCACTTAGCCCTGACAAATTTTCAAAACGTGCATAAAGATAATAAATGTCATCATCACTTTGATAACGTAGACCACTTACATTCAAAGCCAGTAATAACAAAGCAAGCATGGCTGAAAGAACAAATACACCTACACCTATCTCGAGGGATCGTTTGTACATAATGCGCTCCTAAAATCCGCCCAACATGACGGCTGTTAATATAAAGTCTAGACCCAAAACAGCCAGAGCCCCTTGTACAACAGTGGCGGTGGTTGCTCGACTAATGCCTTCTGATGTGGGCTGAGCATTCCAACCATGAAATAACGCAATCCAAGTGGTCACAAATGCAAACACTAAAGCCTTAATTAAACCCTTCATCACATCATCGTAAAACAGCACCGCGCCTTGCATATTTGCCCAATATGAACCCTCGTACACACCTAACATATTGATGGCGACAAAGGCCCCACCATAAATTCCAAACAAGCTGAACAAGGCCGCCAGTAAAGGCAAGCTGACCACTCCTGCCCATAACCTAGGGGAAATAACACGCTTTAAAGGATCAACACCCATGATCTCCATGGCCGATAATTGCTCGGTGGTTTTCATCAAACCAATTTCGGCGGTTAATGCGGACCCCGCTCGCCCCACAAACAGTAACGCAGTCACTACAGGGCCAAATTCACGTAACAGCGACAGCGCAACCATTTGCCCCACCGCTTCTTGCGAGCCATAACTGCTTAAAATCGAATACCCTTGTAACGCCAACACCATGCCCACAAAAACACCCGACACCAAGACAATGGGTAATGACAAAACCCCTATTTGGTGGATTTGCCGAATCACACGCCCCATGGGGGCTTTAAAGCCTTTTCCCCAGCCCAGTATTTGCGACAAGAAGACACCACCGCGCCCCATTAACTGGCAAATTAAAATACAACTCGCTCCGGTTTGTTTAATCAGCTTAATCATGTTCAAGTACCTGATCAGCAAGGTTGTTTGCCGGGTAATGAAACGGCACCGGACCGTGAGCATCACCCTGTAAAAACTGCCGCACGAGAGGGTTTTCGCTTTGTTGGATTGCTTGAGGTGTACCAGAACCGATGATTTTACCCTGAGCCAAAATAAACACCTGATCAGCAATACTCAGCGCTTCATTCACATCATGACTGACCAAAACAGAGGTTAAATTTAAGTTAACGTGCACTTGCTTTATTAGATTAACCAGCACCCCCATGGAGATTGGGTCCTGCCCGGTAAATGGCTCGTCATACATAATGAATTCTGGGTCTAACGCCAAGCTGCGCGCCAGCGCCACTCGCCTAGCCATTCCGCCAGATAATTGCGAAGGCATTAATTGCGCGGTACCACGTAAACCCACGGAATCTAAACGCAGCAGCACCAAGTCTCGAATCATATGCTCAGGTAATTGTGTGTGCTCACGAAGGGCAAAGGCCACGTTCTCAAACACTGTCAGGTCGGTAAATAATGCGCCGCTTTGAAACAGCAAACTCATGCGTTTGCGTAATTGTAAAATCTCATTTCGAGACAGTTCACCTAGGTCATGACCATCCACCAAAACTTCGCCAGTATCCGGTGTCAGCTGGCCACAAAACATCTTAAGTAACGTGGTTTTACCTGTGCCGCTTGGGCCTAAAATAGCGGTGATTTGGCCACGCTTAATAGATAAATTTATTCCTTTAAAAATGGCGTTGTCATTACGTCGAAAGCTCATATGACGACATTCTAGAAAGGTTTGCGTGTTTAACGACATGCACCACACCATCCTTAAGTCTATGGTTAAATCCTGTTTACTTATTTAAAGCATAGCTGCAACTGCCTGAGCCACAACTTATGGCATGCTTGTTAGGCCCGCAAAAGCCTGTAGAATGCGCCGATTATTGAATTTTAAGAGTGTAAACGATGTTAACAGCGAGCTTAGCTATCATTGTTGGTTTGGTGGTTCTAGTCTGGAGTGCCGACCGATTTGTTTTAGGGGCTGCAGCTACTGCTCGAAATTTTGGTATGTCTCCTTTGCTAATTGGCATGACTATCGTGTCTTTAGGCACCAGTGCGCCTGAGATTTTTGTCAGCGCCACCGCCTCTTTAGATGGCTCAGGTATATTAGCGATTGGTAACGCATTGGGGTCCAATATTACCAATGTGGGTCTTGTATTAGGTGTCACGGCGTTGATCGCTCCTCTACCCATACAGGGCAAAATGCTCAAAAAAGAGATCCCTATTCTGTTGCTGGTAACGGTCATTGCAGGCTTAGTGTTACAAGATTTAGAATTGAGCTTCTGGGATGGCATCGTCATGCTGGTATGTTTAATCATCACGTTATTTTGGCTATTTAACGAAACCAGTGAACAAGAAATTAGCGGCCTTGATGAAGAAGAAGTGGAAGCCCTTGAGCACACGTCTACCGCTAAAAGTATCATGTGGCTCGTAATTGGTTTGATTGCACTTATGGTCAGCGCCAAACTGTTGGTTTGGGGTGCTGTAGATGTGGCACGTTACTTTGGTATCAGTGAACTCATTATTGGCTTAACCATTGTAGCCATTGGCACTAGCCTACCTGAACTAGCGGCCAGTGTAGCCAGTGCATTAAAAGGTCACCATGACATTGCCATTGGTAACGTTGTGGGCTCAAACATATTTAATCTGTTAGCCGTTATGCCGATTCCTGGTCTGGTCGCATCCACAGTCATCGAAAAAGAAGTGTTGTATCGTGATTACGGCGCCATGCTGATCATCACGTTATTACTTATCGCATTCATCTATGGTTTCCGTAAATCTGGACGAGTAGGTCGCAGTGCCGGTACGGTGCTGTTAATAGCCTATGCTGGTTATTTAGGTTTATTATTGGTCCAAGCTTGATTTCAGGCTGCAGTAAGGTAAAGAATAAAAAATGAACACTATCAGTTATATTGAGTCTGCCAAACGTACCATTGGCGCTGAGCGTGATGCTGTAAACGGCATGTTAAGTAAACTCGACCATGAAGCTTTTAATAAAGCCTGTGAGCTAATGATTAATTGCAAAGGCCGCATTGTGGTTTCTGGCATGGGCAAATCAGGGCATATCGGGAATAAAATTGCGGCAACGTTAGCCAGTACTGGCACACCTAGCTTCTTTGTGCACCCAGGTGAAGCCGCTCACGGCGATATGGGAATGATCACCGCTGATGATGTGGTGATCGCACTTTCTAACTCAGGGGAGTCCTCTGAAGTCACCACGTTAATTCCTTTAATTAAACGTTTACATGTGCCACTCATTGCCATGACAGGGAATGATCATTCAACCCTAGCTCAAGCAGCCGACAGCCACTTAAACGTAGGCGTTGATAAAGAGGCCTGCCCATTAGATTTAGCACCAACGTCATCCACCACTGTCGCTTTGGTTATGGGCGATGCTTTGGCGATTTCCTTATTAGAAGCACGCGGTTTCACAGCTGAGCAATTTGCTTTTAGTCACCCAGGTGGCAGCTTGGGGCGTCGTTTATTATTAAAAGTCAAAACGATAATGCATTGCGGCAGTCAAATTCCTAAAGTAAGCACAGGCACGCCGATTAAAGATGCCCTTATGGAAATGACCCAAAAAGGCCTTGGCATGACCACGGTTCTCAATTCGGATGGATCACTTGCAGGGATTTTCACCGATGGTGATTTACGTCGTGCTTTAGACAAAGATATGGATTTCCACACAACCGCGGTAGAGCTTGCTATGACTAAAAATTGCTCAACCATTGACCCGGAAAAACTAGCGGCAGAAGCCTTACAAGTCATGGAAGAAAAGAAAATTAATGCCTTAGTTGCACTTGATGGCAAACAAGTTGTGGGCGTGATTAACATGCACGACCTGCTTAGAGCCGGAGTCATTTAATGCGCAAGCGTTATATTGTCACTATATTAACGGCGTTAGCAGTTGTTGCTTACCTTGCATTGGACGATCACCAAACAACCATTGAAATCGTTGCTCAAGATCTGATTGATCAAGAGCCCGATTACATCATTGAAAAACTAAGCGCTGAAAGTTTTTCTAAGAATGGCGATCTGACACAACAAATTAATGCCTTTAAAGCGACTCATTATCCCAAAGACGATATTACCGTGCTCGAGAAGCCATCAATCATGCTTTATGAAGCCGGCATTCCAAAATGGGGCGTACGCAGCAATACCGGTCACCTTCTCCAACAAAAAACCATCAAACTTGAAGGCAGTGTAATAGTTGTCCCGCTTAGCCCACAAGGTGGTGACTTTAGCCTGACCACCGACAGCCTAAATATAGACTTGGTTAGTCAAATCGCCGACACTAATGACAAGGTTGTTATTGAAAGTGATCGCAGTGAGTTACTTGCCACCGGCATGACCATTTTATTAGATCAGCAATTCGTAAAATTTAAGTCGCAAGTGAGAGGTCGCCATGATCCAAAGGCACAGTAATATTCTCATCGCCCTGCTATTTGCTTTGTTCAGTTTACAAAGCTGGGCACTACCCGAAGACAGTGAACAAGAAATTCATATAGCAAGTGATTCAGCCTCATTAGATAAAGTAAAAGGCGAAATCATTTACGCGGGCAATGTAAAAATGCAACAAGGCTCACTTAATATTGAAGCGGAAAAAGTAACCTTGATTCGCAGTATTAATGGCTTAGAAAAAATAATTGCCCAAGGCAATCCTGCTCGTTACGAACAGATGTTAAATAAAAACGAAGGTAAAACACTGGCTTACGGTGAAACCATCATTTACAACACAAAAATAGATCAACTCACGTTACTGGTTAACGCGGGGCTTGAAAAACAAGGTAACGTTTTTTCTGGTGAAAAAATTGTATATCTAATAAAAGAACAAAGAGTAAAAGCTGAAAGCACTGAACCGCAAGAGCGAATTCGCATGGTCATTCAGCCTAAAAAGGACAAGGAATCTTAACGCAATGGCAATATTGCAAGCGCAAAACTTAGCCAAAAGCTACGGCCCAAGACAAGTGGTAAAAGACGTTTCCATGTCCATTGAAAGCGGCCAAATTGTTGGATTACTTGGCCCAAATGGCGCGGGTAAAACCACTTGTTTTTATATGATTGTCAACCTGGTTACATCAGACAAGGGTCGTGTACTCATTGATGATACCGACATTACCGACTTGCCCATGCATGGTCGAGCACAAAAAGGCATTGGGTATTTACCGCAAGAAGCATCCATCTTTCGTAAACTCACGGTAGCCAATAATATTATGGCTATCCTTGAGACACGCAAAGAATTAACCCTGAGCGAGCGAAAAGAAAAACTCGAAAATTTACTGGATGAATTTCACATTCAGCATATTCGTGACAGCCTAGGCATGGCCTTATCAGGCGGTGAACGCCGTCGTGTCGAGATCGCCCGAGCACTAGCTGCTGAACCATCTTTTATATTATTAGATGAGCCGTTTGCAGGTGTTGACCCAATCTCAGTAGGTGATATAAAAAGCATTGTAAAACAGCTGAAAAAACGTGGTTTAGGTGTGTTGATCACTGACCACAATGTGCGTGAAACCCTTGATATATGTGAGAAAGCTTATATCGTTGGCAACGGACACATTATCGCTGAAGGCTCTGCGGAAGATGTATTATCAAACCAGCAAGTGAAAGATATTTATTTAGGTGATGACTTTAAGTTGTAATCTTGTATATTCATTACAACGGGTCAAACGCGCTATGGGATTAAGCAGTAATATATGAAAGCCTCGCTCCAATTAAAAATGGGTCAACAGCTGACCATGACTCCTCAGCTGCAACAGGCCATCCGTTTACTTCAGCTTTCAACACTTGACCTACAACAAGAAATTCAAAACGCTTTGGATTCCAATCCTTTGCTTGATGTAGATGAAGACTTTGAAGGCGAAAGCAATCAAGATATCAATTCTCAAAGCGAAGAAAAACTCGAAGCTCCCAGCACAAGTGAAGAACACCAATCAGACGAGCCAACGGCTGCCGATGACTGGAGCGAAAACATCCCTGATGAACTATCCACAGACAGTGACTGGGATGACACTTGGCAAGCATCCGCTGCTCCAACCTCCATGACTGAAAATCACTCATCAGGTGCTTCTGGTGATGATTATGACATGGACAGCCGCAACGGTAGCACAGACGACCTACAAGACCACCTATTGTGGCAACTCAACCTCACCCCAATGTCTGACAACGATCACCTCATTGCAGTTAACATTCTTGAGGGTGTGGATGATGACGGATATTTAAAAGTCGAATTAGAAGAAATCGTCGAATCTCTTGATCCAGAACTGGAAATAGAACTAGACGAAGTAGAAGCCGTATTGCATCGCTTACAACAATTTGAACCTAGCGGCGTATGTGCTCGTAATTTACAAGAGTGTTTATCTTTGCAATTGCGTCAACTGCCAGAAGAGACCCCATGGTTAAAATTGGCCCAAACCCTCATTGATCAACATATCGACTTATTAGGGGCGAAAGATTACGCCGCCCTTATGCGTAAGTTAAAAGTTAAAGAAGAAGAATTAAAAGTTGTCATCCGTGGTATTCAAGAGCTTAACCCACGCCCAGGTTCACAGATTGATCCACAAACCAGCGAATACGTGATTCCAGATGTTATGGTGCGCAAAATCAAAGGTGAATGGCGCGTTGAGCTCAATCCTGAAATTGCGCCAAAACTGCGCATTAACGATCACTATGCGTCGATGGTGAAGCGTGCAGACAGTAGCGCTGACAACAATTTTATTAAGGACCACCTACAAGAAGCACGCTGGTTCCTAAAAAGCTTACAAAGCCGTAATGAGACCCTATTAAAAGTGGCCATGAAGATTGTTGAGTATCAACAAGACTTTTTAGAGCAAGGGGATGAAGCCATGAAACCCCTTGTATTGCATGACATAGCAGAAGCGGTTGGCATGCACGAATCCACCATCTCCCGTGTGACGACACAAAAGTACATGCACACACCGGCTGGTATATACGAATTAAAATATTTCTTCTCAAGCCATGTTAGCACCACCAGCGGTGGCGAGTGCTCTTCTACTGCTATTCGAGCTATGATCAAAAAGCTTATTGCCGTAGAAAGTGCCAAGAAACCACTTAGCGACAGTAAAATTGCAAGCATGTTAGAAGAAGAAGGCATTAAGGTTGCACGTAGAACCGTAGCCAAGTACCGTGAGGCGATGCACATTCCACCGTCAAACGAACGTAAACGCTTGGTTTAATCGTTTATCGACTAATTCGGTAAACCGCTACACTGGTTTTTCGCCGGTAGCCTATACTAAAGGTTACCAGCACATTCACGCACTCTATTTCGGAGTGCCGACAGTAGGAGCCATCTATGCAAATTAATATCAGCGGCCACCATGTTGAAGTGACACAAGCCCTCAAGGACTACGTCCACTCCAAAGTGGAAAAACTGGAGCGACATTTTGATAACATTACCAACGTACAAGTAACACTCACCGTCGAAAAAGCAACACAGAAAGCGGAAGCCACCATGCATATTTCCGGTGGCGAGTTACACGCAAATGCCGATAATGACGATATGTATGCGGCAATTGACGGCATGACTGATAAACTGGACAGACAACTACTTAAACACAAAGAAAAGATGGTTAACCACCGCCATGGGAACAACCACTAACTTCATATGACCTCTAGTATTTCAAATATTTTAACCCCTGCGCGCACCCAAATGGGTGCGCAATGCAGCAGCAAAAAAAAGCTAATTCAACATATTAGCCAGTTCCTTGCCTCGACCATCAAAGATGCCCAAGCTGATGATATCTATGAACGATTAATCGCCAGAGAAAAACTGGGCAGCACAGGCATAGGTGAAGGCATAGCCATTCCCCACTCACGCTTAGAAGAATGTGAGGGTACAATCGGGGCATTATTTACCCTTGAAGAACCAATTGACTACGACTCCATTGATCGCAAACCTGTGGATATCGTCTTTGTGCTCTTGGTACCAGCTGAAGCCACAGAACAGCATCTTCAAACCCTGAGCATGCTGGCTGAAAAATTCAGCCAAGAAACTTTCCGTGATCAATTACGCAGTGCGAAAAATCACGATGAGCTTTACCAACTAGCAACCGCTTAAAATTTTAAGGTTATTAATATGAAACTCGTGGTCATCAGTGGGCGCAGCGGCTCAGGTAAAAGTACCGCCCTTGACCTACTGGAAGACCTAGGCTTTTATTGCATCGATAACCTGCCTGTGGGCCTTTTACAGAACCTGCTCGATCAAATTCAATCAGGTAATGGCCAAATGAGTTCCGTGGCCGTGAGTATCGATGCTCGTAATATCCAAGCTGATCTTGCAAATTTCTCTGAAATTATTAATAAACTTGACCACAAACAGTGCCAGCTAGAAATCATTTATCTGGACGCGCACAGCGACACCTTACTGACTCGCTTCAGCGCCACCAGACGTAAGCACCCACTAACAGGTCCTGATGTTCCACTCTTAGAAGCCATAGACCGTGAAAAAGCCGTGCTGCAGCACATTGCTGATATGGCTGACCTGACGGTGGATACCACCCATTTATCTATGCACCAATTACGCAGCATGATTAAAGAGCGAGTGGTTCAAAAACAAGGGGCAGATATGTCGCTATTGTTTGAATCATTTGGCTTCAAACATGGCATCCCTAAAGATAGCGACCTAGTCTTCGATGTACGCTGTCTACCCAACCCATACTGGGATCCAGCCTTACGCCAGTTCACCGGGCAAGACTTACCCATTCAAACGTTTCTACAAGACGATGAGCATGTAGTGGCTATGTTTAATGATATTCAAGCCTTTTTAAAAAAATGGCTGCCACAATTTGAAGCAAATAATCGCACTTATATGACCGTCAGTATTGGTTGTACTGGCGGGCAACACCGAAGTGTTTATATGGCTGAGCGCCTTTTTGCTGCCTATCAAAATGAATTTTCTAATGTTCAAGTTCGCCATCGCGAACTGAATGTCTAACACAGTGCTCAAAAACCATCATGACGACCATAACCGACTATTTTATTCTCTAGACACAGAAGGGTTTGGTCGATAAGGTAGCCATTCTATCCCTATTCGCTTGTATTGATATGCTTGAAAACTCCATCACAATAATAAATAAATTGGGTTTACACGCACGGGCTGCGGCCAAGCTCGTTTCCACTGCATCGGCATTTGCCAGTAAAGTAAAAATCAGTTTTAACGGTAAAGAAGTCGATGGTAAAAGCATCATGTCAGTCATGATGTTGGCAGCCAGCCAGGGCTGTGAAATCCAGTTAAAGATTGACGGTGATGATGAACAAGCCGCCATGGATGCCATTGTCGAGTTGATCAATGACTACTTCGGCGAAGGCGAATAAGCATTTCTGGTAAAACCCCTAATTAAATCAATCTTCTAGGCTACACTTTTAACGAGGGTCGTAGCCTGTTACAGCCTTTATCGGTACAATCCCAGCCTGAATTTAAGGGATCGCATTATGTCTAGGGGCGAACATAAACACAGCAAACTTGTACATCTGGGAGTCGCACTAGAAAGTGGGGCTATGGCACAGGTGCGTCGTATTCTTAATAGCGACTTACAAGCGGCTGATGTTGCCCATCTATTAGAGTCTACCCCCCCTAAAGAACGTAAACTGCTTTGGGAACTCATTGATGAAGACAATGAAGGTGAGGTACTTCAACACTTAAACGACGAGCTTCAAAGCTGGTTGTTAAATCAAATGAGTGTACAAGAAGTGGCTAACGCCATGTCAGATCTAGACACAGATGATGTCGCTGACTTACTTCAGATTCTCCCTAATACCGTGACACAAGAAGTCCTGACCACCATGGACTCACAAGATCGTGCACGTATTGAGGCCATCTTGTCCTACCCTGAGGACAGTGCCGGTGGCTTGATGAACACGGATACCGTAACCGTTCGTCCTGATATCACCATTGAAGTGGTTCTGCGTTATCTACGTCGTCACAGAACCTTGCCCGACATGACGGATACGCTATTGGTGGTAAACCGCCGAGATGAATTCATCGGCGTGCTCCCCATCAATAAAATATTAGTCAGTGATGGCGATACCACTGTCCGTGAGATCATGAACACCGATGTCATCACCATACGTGCTGATATGCCCGATACTCAGGTGGCGCAATTGTTCGAGCGACACGACTTAATATCGGCACCGGTTGTGGATGAGCAAACATTTAAATTGCTTGGCCGTATTACAATCGATGACGTGGTTGATGTTATTCGTGACGAAGCCGATCACTCATTAATGAGCATGGCGGGTCTGGATGAAGACGAAGATACATTTGCCCCAGCATTTAAAACCAGCCGCCGCCGCGCTGTTTGGTTAGGTATCAACCTGCTCACAGCTTTTTTAGCCAGTGCCGTCATTGGATTATTCCAAGACACCATTAACACTGTGGTTGCCCTTGCTGTACTAATGCCGATTGTTGCCAGTATGGGCGGTATTGCGGGAAGCCAAACCTTAACCCTGGTAATTCGTGGGCAAGCCATTGGTCACATTGACTCTAACAACATTGGTTGGCTATTAAACCGAGAATTTATCGTGGGTTTAAGCAATGGTGTCCTATGGGCCATTGTCATTGCTCTGGCCACTTACGTTTGGTTTCAGGATATTCAAATATCCATCATTATTGCCATTGCCATCATTATTAACTTAGTGGTTGCTGCCCTAGCCGGTGCTTTTTTACCTATCCTTCTCAAAAAGCTCAACATTGACCCAGCGCTCGCTGGTGGTGTCGTACTTACCACGATTACCGACGTCGTAGGATTTTTTGCATTTTTAGGTTTAGCCGCTAGCTTTTATTTATAAACTTATTTGGTTCCCCCATGAGCGAATACGAAGACGATCAGTTTGAAGAATACCTAGGCCCAAGCAAATCCCAAATAAAGCGGGAGATGCACGCGCTACAGGAATTAGGCAAGCGCATCTGCGAATTACCTAAAAAGCAGTTAAAAACACTGCCGCTTACCGCCACCATGATCGAAGCGGTTGCAGAATGGGATCGAATCAAAAAGAATGAAGCCAAACGTCGCCACCTACAATACGTGGGTAAAGTCATGCGTACTGAAGACGTTGAGAGCATTCAACTAGCCCTTGATAAACAAGATCCAAGCAGTGAAGAATACAATCGAGTATTGCATCAACAAGAGAAGTGGCGTGAACGATTAATCACCGAAGGGAATGATGCATTAAGTGAGTTTTGCTCAAGCTTTGACGTAACGGATATCCAGCATTTACGTCAGCTTATTCGTAACGCTGTAAAAGAGCATGAACTTAAAGAAACCAACCCTGATGCTCCGCCAATTAAAATGGGTAAAAGCGCAGCCCGTAAATTGTTTTTATTTATAAAAACATTTTATCCAAGTGCTTAACGATTAAGACACGCTAAAAGCTAATCGCATTTCCTGTTGATTAGCTTTTTATGCTTTGAAATAGGCATCTTACTTCTGGCTTCGCTTAATAAATCAAAATCAAGATCTGCAAACAATAAACCTGTATCGTCATTATTTCCCGCAACAAGCACGTCACCAGTTGGCCCGATTATCATACTTTGCCCCCAAGTCCGCCGACCATCTTCATGGTATCCAACTTGGTTAGCGGCTAGCACATAAGACTGGGTTTCAATGGCACGAGCTCGCAATAAAATTTCCCAATGTTGACGCCCGGTTTCATAGGTAAAAGCCGATGGCACGGTTATAAGCGCACAGCCAAGGGCTTGGTAATGTTGATATAACTCAGGAAAACGTAGGTCATAACAAACACTTAAACCTAATAAATGGCCATCGATACTAACTGCTTGGGGTTCACTGCCTGCAATAAACGTGTCTGATTCGCGATAACGCCCTTTTTCATCCGACACATCCACATCAAATAGGTGAATTTTATTGTATTGGTTTATCACTTCTCCATTAGGAGAAAACACCAAAGAAGCCGCAAGCACTTTATTTGATGAATGACGGGTTTGATCGAGTAAAGGCATGGAACCCGCAACGATATAAAACTGAAATTGTTTCGCCCAGTTTTTTAAAGTTTGAATCACACCATCTTGTGTAAATCGCTCAGTGGCCAATTGATGTTGATTAGTCACACCTAAACACGCAAACATTTCAGGTAAAACCACCAACTGCACTTGCTGTTGTGCCGCCTGTGTTAAAAAAGTGAATGCTTGCTCTAAATTGGCATCAACATTTTTTCCACTGGTCATTTGAACAACGGCACAACGCATTAGTTATCTCCTAAGCCAAAGAAATCTTTCATACGATACCAAAAACCTTGATCTTGTTTGCCTTCAATTTTGTTATCAAAACGCTTCATGATTTGAAGGTTTGGCTCATCCCACTTGCCATCAAGCTTGTATGTGGCACTGGTATACTTTTCGATCTGATCACCCACCAACTGCTCACCCACAAAAATAGAGGCTGCAACAGGCGGTGCAAAACCTGCTAGAATGGCAACAAAGGGCAAAGTACTGGTTAATGGAAACGTCACCGACAGCTCTTGATTTAATTCTTTGGTATTCAAATTAACCGTGCCACTAGCCGCAAATTTAGCGGAAGGGCCTTTAATATCCAGTGTATCTATAATCGTCATCAAACCATTATTAAGTTTAGCTTTACCCGATACCGAATCAAAGTGCAGCCCGCTTTGATAAACATCCGAAAAGTCTAATCGTAAGCGTCGACCAATCGCCCCAAAATTTAAAATACCAAATGCACTTAATGCACCTGTGTCACCGGCATCCAAGAAGCGACCATCTTTTAGCGATACACTCGCTTGCCCAGTTAATACTTCAGATGAAACCATCGCAGGGCTGCCGGGCCAATTAAAATTCAAAGCAACCTTAGTATTTTTTGCTTCGATAACTGGTTTTTTCATCCATGCTTTTTGCACACCACCAATATCATCACTTGATAATTTCAAATCAAGACTAGTCCTCTGAATTGCATGATTTGCCCCTTCATGCTTAATCCAATGAACATCCCCTTTTACATTTAATTTTTTGATCCTGCCATCAATATCAATTAAAGAAAGTGAATGGTCTTGACGCCGTAATTTAGCTTGCCACTTTCCGTAATTTCTTGGGCCAAGAAATATTTCTTCAACTTTAAAGTCCACATCAGGGAACATGCTTGGGTAAATGCTGGCTAAAACATCTTCTTTTTCAGCACCATTTTTCTCAGTATCATCAGATAATGCTGGCCAGTGAATATAATCTAAATCTAACAATATGGGTTTTTGCTCCACCCAGGTAATTAAACCTTTGGCTACTGGCGCTTCAAGATATACATCCCAACCATTTTGCTTACCATTGATATCGACAGAAACCTGTTCAAAGATGTAATCATCATAAATAAGCTTGTCAGTACTCACATCCACTTTGCGTATAATATTTTTATCGTTAGTGGATGTATTGTTTTTTGGACTCATCCGCTTCCAAGTATCAAGCCAGGCACTTGCGTCAATACTTGAAACATGACCTAGCACTTCTAAGCCATCCATACTGGGAATGTACGCTTCCGTCGCCCCAAGATACACTTGGCCTTTTTTAAGTGAACCCTGTTGAACGTACAGTGCAACATTGACAAGCTCGCCATAAGATAACGAAAGCTGCTGCCCTTCCTTAAGAGCCATTTTTAAATTGAACGGCTGTGAAGCAGACTTATCTTTAAAGTAGGGATGAGGTAATGCAACCTCTACTCCCTTTAAGTCAGACTGCAACTGCAAACCAGTAAAACCATTATCTTCGGCACTGATTTTAAAATGCCCACTCACATCTGCAGAACCAGATAACGGATTGAGCAGCGATAGCTCCAACCAATTTTGTAAGCTTGCCAACTCGACATTGCCATTAAATGCAATATCACTTGAAAAACCAACAGGATGCACTTTAGAGGTAATGTTTAACGCTACCGGCTTTTGCCAAAGTTGAGTCGATATTTTTGAAGAGGTCAAACCTTCACTGTTTCGATAAGAGATTTGACCGTTTGATTGTTCAAATTCCAAACCAATGTCTTGTAAATTGAGCCCAGCATTAATAAGGTCAGTTTTAACATCAACGCCAAGTGTATTCAGATCACCACTTAATGGAATACTTAAGGCGAGTCGAGTTTTGTGTGTGCCTGTCATAGACCAAGGCAGCATTATATTATCAACCACATCTTTTAAAGGTGTGTGTTGGAAATACGCAAATGCATCATTAGCCGGCCCATCCACCTCAGATTCAACCCATAAGGTATTTTGTTTAACGCCATCAAAAACAATTTGGGTTTGAGTTAAATCACCACCAAGGCTACTACCGCTTTTAAGTTGGGCATATACATGATCATTTTGGACAAATAAGTCACCATATATATTTGAAACCACAGGCCACTGTGGTAAATATTGCAATGCCCCTTGCGCAGCGCGTAAGTGCAATTCAGATTGACTACTGCTACCTGATGATAAACCTGTATATAAGTAATATTGTGCGTCTTTTACATTGCCAGATAATAATGACTGCCCTAACCACTGGCGTAAATCTTGGGATAAAATTGAGGGTACAAGCACCTCGTGAGCAAGAAGATCAGCATTTTTTAATGATAAATTCAGTTCTAATTGATCATCATAACGATCATCGTTATAAAGCCAAACTTTAAATCCACCTTTGACTTTCTCTACTTGCTCCATGGTAAGTGACAAACCATTACCAACTAAACGCAGACCTTGTTCTTCAATATGCCAATCCACTTGTCCTTCACCATAAGGAAAGAAAAAGGGCGTTTCATAAATACCAGGGAACGCTAACGATATCTGCGGGCCATTAAATTGTACCCGACCATTTTTTTCACTGGCGGCTATGATTCCGTTTAAATTTGTCACACCTGGAATACCGCCAGAGGGTTGTGTACTGACGTTTTTAAGCTCACCTGCAACCGTAAAATCTAATTTACCTGATGAATTATTATGCATAATAACATTCATGTTTTGTGCATATCCTGAAGGATTTAATTCACTTAATAACGGTTTTAAATTGTCGGGGATTAGACTCACACTATTTAGAAATTGATGAAGATAAGCAATATCCATGGATTTCAAATATGTCTGCCAGCGATTCCCCTGTATGGTTTTAGCAATACCGACCGCAACCTCACTGAACTGCCATGGTTTATTTTTTAATGTAAACTGACTGTCTTGAACCCAAAAGCTCCAATTATCCACAGCATTTTGTTTGCTCCATAATTCAGCACTGACATTATCAACCTTTCGACCATCATTGATATACACTGTAGGGCTAGCAACAGATAACTTACCGTAATTTAATAATCCATTTTTGAATTCAAATCTAAGCTGTGCTGATGCGGTGAATTCTTTGAATACTGACATATCAAATATTTCATTGAGCCAGTAGTCCACATCTACATCGGGTAAATCCAAAGCACCACGAGCATAAAACGACTCTAATTTAAACGGGCTGCCCTGACTGTATAGGCGTATTCCGGCATTCACTTTGTTTTCACTGCCGTAAGAAACATTACCGGTAATCAAACGATTAAAGCCATCCCCTGTCATCACAAGGTGATCGAAATGTAAGATTTTCGATTCTCCACCACGAGTATTCTCAATCGTCACATTATTAAGCTCAACATGTTGCTGCAACAGCAAGCCATCAATAAGGCGTTTGATAAGCAACGCATCATCTTCATCCATAGGCTGTTGAGGTTTATTGGCATCACCATCCACCCGAACATACAAACCGGATAAACGAACACTTTTAAAAACAGGGGTAAAATTGATTAATGAAGAGCGAGAGTCTAAAACCGCATCAATTGCCGCGATTGATATTTTGGCTTGATTGGGGTCATCGTCGGTATATAACGTAATCCCTTCCACGTGTACAGACGGTGTCAGTATTTCCATATCACCGTTTAACTGACGAATACTTACCTGACCATTTAACTGATCACTAAGATACTCTTCTAACTGAATTCGGTATTGGCCAATGTATGGAAAGATTTGCTGGCCTATGGCGCTATATAGCGCCAACACCATGAAAGTGGCTACAACTAAGAGATTAAATGCTGTGAGCCCCTGCTTGAGTGCTTTTGTTTTCATGGCCGACTATTGCAAAATCAAGTCGTACTGCTCTTGGCTGTACATTGGGTCTACTTGAAGTTTAATGGTTTTATTAATGAAGTTTTCTAAGTCCGCAACGCTTTGACTTTCTTCGTCCAATAACAAATCAATAACATTTTGTGAGGCCAGTACAAGGTACGCTGATGCATCGTAGGCTCGAGCTTCGCGTAATAATTCGCGAAAGATTTCATAGCACACTGTCTCTGCTGTTTTTATTTCTCCACGTCCATCACAGTGTGGGCACGGCTCGCATAGCATTTGACCAAGGCTTTCACGAGTACGCTTACGCGTCATTTCGACTAAACCTAATTCAGAAACCTGTGAAATTTTTGTTTTTGCATGATCCTTTTCTAACACCTTCTCTAACATACGCAATACTTGACGTTGGTGCTCTGTATCGACCATGTCGATGAAATCAAGAATGATTATGCCGCCTAGATTTCTCAGTCGTAATTGACGACCAATCACAGTGGCTGCTTCAAGATTGGTTTTAAAAATGGTTTCTTCTAAATTACGATGACCAACAAAGCCACCAGTGTTTACATCAACCGTCGTCATGGCTTCGGTTTGATCAATGATTAAATAGCCACCGGATTTAAGCTGCACTTTACGCTCAAGTGCTTTTTGTATTTCATCTTCAACGCCATACAAATCAAAAATAGGACGCTCACCCGGATAGTATTCAAGTTTATCCGTCACCTCTGGAACAAAAGCTTGGGCAAACTCTTGCGCTTTTTGATAGTTTTCCCGTGAGTCTATCAATACCTTGTCTATTTCTGGGCGAATGAAATCTCGAAATGTACGTAAGTGAAGTGGCAACTCTTCATAAATAATACCTGGAGCACTTACGGTTTTGATACGTTCTTGTACTTTGTTCCACACACGTTGAAGATAACGAGTATCCAACAGTATTTCATCTTCACCCGCACCTTCAGCAGCGGTGCGTAATATAAACCCGCATTCATCATTGAGACCTTCGGCTTCCATGCAAGCTTGCACAAGATCACGCAAACGATCTCGTTCACTTTCAGCTTCGATACGCTGACTGATGCCCACATGCTGTGTATGCGGCATAAAAACAAGGTAACGAGATGGAATTGATAGATGGGTAGTTAAGCGAGCACCTTTTGTTCCAATAGGATCTTTTGTCACCTGAACCACTAAGTTTTGCCCTTCATGAAGCAAGCTGGTAATCGCATCTGGCTGACGGCGCGCCGCTTCACTGTCTTTTACTGGCCCCTGAACATCCGCAGCATGAATAAATGCAGCACGCTCTAAGCCCACTTCAACAAACGCGGCTTGCATACCGGGCAATACTCGCACAACTTTGCCAATATAAATATTGCCAACAATACCGCGACGATTGCTGCGTTCGATATTAACTTCTTGCAGCACGCCATTTTCAACCACCCCCATACGGGTTTCTGTGGGGGTCACATTTAGTAATATTTCCGTATTCATGATTAGACTGCTATTCGGGGTCGAATATATCGACACGTTAAATTAAATTCTGTGTAGCTTGCTACTGAGCACACCAAACCGGAATGTTGTGCTGTTGTAATAGAAGCGCGGTTTCCATTAGGGGCAGACCTACCACATTGCTGTAACTGCCCTTGATGCCAGATACAAATACCGCTGCTTTACCTTGAATACCATAAGAGCCGGCTTTATCCATGGGCTCCCCTGTAGCAACATAACGCTCAATCTGAACCGGTGTTAAAACAATAAAACTGACGTCCGTGCAGACGACTTGGCTACTAATCTTAAATTCACCATTAACATTTTCACATATCGCTATGGCGGTAAGCACTTGGTGACTGCGCCCGGATAAACGACTCAACATTGTTTTAGCGTCATCAGTACCGCTTGGCTTACTTAAAATTTCCTCATCTAACACCACACAGGTATCAGAGCCTAAAGTTGTCATCTTTGATGTTTTGCAACCTGCTAATGCTTTTTCACGGGCTAATCGTTCAACATATTGGCTTGCTGTTTCACCTGATAGAACAGACTCGTCAATATCTTGCGCTTCACTTATAAAGTTGACCCCAATCTGCTCCAGCAGTTCACGGCGACGAGGTGACGCAGATGCTAATAACAAATCGGCCATATCAATGTCTAAAATACTGTCGAACAGCAAGTAACAAGTTATACCAAAGTGGCCACATCAGTGCACTGCCAACGGATGGCCACAATAAAGCCGTTTTACCTTGTCCAATCATGACCGATTCAGTCCAAAAACGAACCAATAGAAATAAACCAATCAAAATAAACACTAAAAAGCTTTGTTGCAGCGGGTTATACAAGCGCATACGCGAGTGCAATAACAATACAAGGTAGGCCATGATGCTCAACGCCATGGCATTTTGCCCAAGCAAACTGCCGTGAAGCACATCAAGCAAGATGCCCATACATAGCGCCAAAAAGATACCCGCTTTGCTGGGGCTCACTAATATCCAAAAAATAACAGTCATAGCAACCCATTCAGGACGAATGTAGTCAATCAACTTTGGCATAGGAAACGCGGCTAACACCAACGCAAAAAAGAAGGTAGGCAGAATCACACCATAAGCTCTTATCATGGCTGCTCCTCCTGCTCATTTGTTTGTATTACAGGTTCAGGCAGCTTGCTGTCTTTAGAGAACACCAGCAAAACATAACGTGAACGGTCTAATTGAGCAGATGGTCGAGCGGATACAATAGCAAATGGCTCGCCAGGGTCATGCTCAACCGAGGTAATAGTGGCAACCGGATAGCCTCGAGGATAACGCGAACCCAAACCAGAACTCACTAATAAATCCCCTTGCTTAATATCGGCCGTGTCGGGTACATATATCAGCGCTAGCTCATCTAAACGACCAGAACCCACCGCAATAGCACGAATACCGTTGCGATTAACTAAAACAGGAATGGCATGGTTACTGTCTGCCAACAACAATACACGACTGGTATAGGGCAATACTTCGATCACTTGGCCCATTAAACCTTGGGCATCCAAGATCGGCTGACCAACAAACACACCGTGTTTTTCACCTTTATTGATGATGATGTGATGAGTATAAGGATCAGGGTCAACCCCAACTAATTCTGCCACTTGAACTTTATCATCCAATAATTCAGCCGCATTTAGTAGTTCACGCAAACGGTTATTTTCTGCCCGAAGGGAAACCATCTGTTGAACTTTTTGCTTCAGGACTAACGATTCATTACGAAGACGATCATTTTCTTCTTGCAGACTAGCGCGACTCACTGCGGATTTTTCGGCCCAGACACCCAATTGACCGGGCAGGCCCGACACCCACTGAACAGGGGTGATCAAATAACCCAGCAAGCTGCGCACATTTTGCATGGGCTCTAAATATTTATCGGCTGACATGAGCGCAGTACAAATTACTAAAGCCATTACAAAACGGGAGTTAACGGCTTGCCCAGAACTGAAAATACCTTTAATAATGTGCTCCTTAAGACTTCTTTAGTTATTAGAAATCGTCTTGTCGAGCTGTACGTACAAAATGCGCACCCCTTTCGAGGTACGCATTTTCGACAGAGTTTGACCGACAACTAAGTCTAAAACGAATTAATATTCGCTAGACAATAAATCAAGCTGCTGGTCTGTCATGGTTTCAAGAGCACGACCGCCCCCACGAGCCACACACGTTAATGGGTCGTCGGCCACAATCACAGGTAGGCCCGTCTCTTCACTTAATAACTTATCAAGATCACGCAACATGGCACCACCACCGGTTAGTACCAAACCGCGCTCTGCGATATCTGACGCAAGTTCTGGTGGACATTGCTCAAGGGCACTTTTAACGGCCTGAACAATCGCCGCTAAAGACTCTTGTAGTGCTTCTAAGATTTCATTGCTGTTTAACGTGAACGAACGCGGAATACCTTCAGCAAGGTTACGACCACGCACATCAATCTCACGTACTTCACCACCAGGGTAAGCGGTGCCAATCTCTTGTTTAATACGCTCTGCGGTGGCTTCACCAATTAATGAGCCGTAGTTACGACGCACATAAGTCACGATGGATTCATCAAACTTATCGCCGCCTACTTTCACAGATTCACTGTAAACCACACCGTTTAAGGAAATAATGGCGATTTCAGTGGTACCACCACCAATATCCACTACCATCGAACCACTGGCTTCTTCAACCGGCAGGCCAGCACCAATGGCAGCTGCCATTGGTTCTTCAATTAAATATACTTTACGAGCACCGGCACCAATGCACGATTCACGAATGGCTTTACGCTCTACCTGAGTCGATTTGCAAGGCACACACACAAGTACACGAGGGCTTGGCGTAAAGAAACTGTCTTCATGCACTTTTTTAATAAAATGCTGCAGCATTTTTTCAGTCACTTGGAAATCAGCAATAACACCGTCTTTTAAAGGGCGAATTGCTTGAATATTACCCGGCGTACGACCCAGCATACGCTTAGCATCGTGACCCACGGCAGCAACGGTTTTTTGGTTGCCTTGACTACGCACCGCGACTACTGAAGGCTCATTTAGCGTGATGCCTTTCTCGCGTTCGTAGATAAGAGTGTTTGCTGTTCCAAGGTCGATCGAAAGGTCGCTTGAGAACATCCCTCTGAGTTTTTTAAACATCCGGTATTTCCAATGTAACGTAGAGACTATTATTTTGCTGCTTAGACTATCAACGGCGGGCTTTTTGGGCAAGGCACAAATGTGTTAAGTTACGCCCCTATCACATACTTTATATTCATAGCCCAAAAAGGCAGAGAAAATACTATGGCGCTTGATCGTTCAGATGTCACCAATATTGCGGATTTAGCCCGCTTAGCCATCGCCGAAGACAATATCGGCCAATATCAAGAAGAACTAAGCAGCATTCTAGCTTTAGTTGAACAAATGAATGCCGTCAACACTGACGGCGTACAACCTTTGGCACACCCAACCGACGCAGTGCAACGTTTACGCGCGGACGCAGTGACCGAAGAGAACCACAGAGAAAAATACATGGCCAATGCTCCAGCACAAGAAAACGGCCTATTTTTAGTACCTAAAGTTGTAGAGTAATTGATCATGGCCTTGCATAACCTAACCCTTACCCAGATCTCCAAAGGTCTTGAAGCCGGTGATTTCACCAGTGTTGAAATTACTCAGCACTTTTTAAATCGTATTAACCAGTTCGATCAAGGTGAAAACGGCATCAACAGTTTTATCACCGTAACCCAAGAGCAAGCACTTGCTGATGCAAAAGCCGCTGACGAACGTCGCGCAGCTGGCAATGCCACCGCTTGGACCGGTGTCCCGTTTGCACATAAGGATATTTTTTGCACAGACGGTACCCTAACCACCTGTGGATCAAAAATGCTGAGCAACTTTGTGCCGCCATACGACGCCACCGTGGTTGAAAACATGAAACGTGAAGGCGCTGTGTGTTTGGGTAAAACCAACATGGACGAATTTGCCATGGGCTCATCTAACGAATCATCTTTTTACGG
The DNA here is from genome assembly GCF_030070105.1 of Bermanella sp. WJH001. Classification (NCBI taxonomy): domain Bacteria; kingdom Pseudomonadati; phylum Pseudomonadota; class Gammaproteobacteria; order Oceanospirillales; family Oceanospirillaceae; genus Bermanella; species Bermanella sp. WJH001. Next base: position 1,484,382 of record NZ_JASJOO010000002.1, read on the forward strand.
TGCGGTAAAAAATCCTTGGAATCTAGAAACCATCCCGGGCGGCTCATCCGGTGGTTCAGCAGCCGCCGTGGCAGCACGCTTAGTGCCTGCTGCTACGGGCACTGACACGGGTGGTTCTATTCGCCAACCGTCTGCGCTTTGTGGTTTAACGGGTTTAAAACCCACTTACGGGCGTTGCTCTCGCTGGGGCATGATTGCTTACGCATCTTCACTTGATCAAGCAGGCCCAATGGCACGCACCGCTGAAGACGCCGCCATGATGCTTAACGTGATGGCCAGCTTTGACACCAAAGACAGCACCAGTATTGATCAGGATGTTCCTGATTACACAGCAACATTAAACGATGACCTAGCTGGTAAAGTAATTGGTTTGCCAAAAGAGTTTTTCCCAGAAAGCTTAGACGGCGAAATGAAACAAACCATGATGAACGCCATCGCTGAATTTGAAAAACTCGGCTGCACCGTTAAAGAAATTTCTTTACCAAGTACTGACCTAGCCATTCCAGCTTATTATGTTGTGGCACCGGCTGAATGTTCGGCCAACTTATCGCGTATGGATGGTGTGCGTTTTGGTTATCGCTGCAACGATCCAAAAGACGTAGAAGACTTATACAAACGTTCACGTGGGGAAGGTTTTGGTGACGAAGTGAAACGTCGCATCATGATTGGCACCTATGCATTATCAACGGGTTTTTATGATGCTTATTACGTAAAAGCACAGCAAATTCGTCGCTTAATTAAAAACGACTTTGTAAAAGCATTTAACGAAGTGGATTTCATCATGGGACCGGTTACACCGTCCCCTGCTTTTAAAGCGGGTGAAAAATCCGGTGACCCGGTTGAAATGTACATGGAAGATAAGTTCACACTGTCTTGTAACTTAGCGGGCTTACCAGGCATGTCGATTCCAGCGGGTTTAATTAACGGTTTGCCTGTTGGCTTACAAATTATGGGCAACTACTGGAGTGAGGCCGCCATGTTAAATGCGGCACACAAATTTCAACAAGTGACCGATTTTCACCAGCTAGCGCCGCAAGGCATTTAAGGAGACCATTATGGAATGGGAAGTAGTTATTGGTCTTGAGATTCACGCTCAGCTGGCCACAAAATCAAAAATCTTTTCCGGTTCAAGTACCGCTTTTGGTGCAGAACCCAACACACAAGCCTCATTAGTTGATTTAGGTTTACCGGGCGTTTTACCTGTATTCAACGAAGAAGCATTAGCGATGGCTGTAAAATTTGGCTGCGCAATTGATGCCGAGATTGGCAAAGTTTCTGTGTTTGATCGTAAAAATTATTTTTACCCTGACTCACCAAAAGGTTATCAAACCACACAGTTGCACCACCCTATCGTGGGCATGGGCCATATTGACATCACATTAGATGATGGCACCACCAAACGCATTAATGTTACCCGCGCCCATTTAGAAGAAGATGCGGGTAAATCTTTGCATGAAGACTTTCATGGTCAGTCGGGGATCGATTTAAACCGTGCGGGCACACCATTAATTGAAATCGTATCTGAGCCTGAAATTCGCAGCGCCAAAGAAGCGGTAGCCTACTTCAAAAAAATGCACAGCATCGTAACGTACTTAGGTATTTGTGACGGCGACTTATCACAAGGTTCAATGCGTTGTGACTGTAACGTATCACTACGTCCTAAAGGCCAAGAAGAATTTGGTACTCGTACTGAAATTAAAAACGTGAACAGTTTCCGTTTTGTAGAGCAAGCCATTAACGTCGAGATTGAACGTCAAATGGATATTCTTGAAGACGGTGGCACCATCACTCAAGAAACCCGTTTGTTTGATGCCAACAAAATGGAAACCCGCTCTATGCGTTCAAAAGAAGTGGCCAACGATTACCGCTACTTCCCTTGCCCTGATTTATTGCCGGTTGTTATCGATGACGAATACATTCAAGGCATTCGTGATTCATTACCAGAATTACCCGATCAGAAAAAACAACGCTTAATGGATGAAAACGGTTTAAGCGAATACGATGCTGGCGTACTGTCTGCAACCCGTGAAATGGCCGACTATTTTGAAGCCGTTGCCAAAACCTGTGGCGACTACAAACTGGCTGCCAACTGGGTAATGGGCGAATTATCCGCCGCGTTAAACAAAAACGAAGTGGATATTAAAAACAGCCCAGTAAGCGCAGCGCAACTAGGCGCTATGATTGCACGCATCATTGATAACACCATTTCAAGCAAAGGTGGTAAAGATGTTTTTGCCGCCTTGTGGGAGCAAAAAGGTGACGACGTTGATGCACTGATCGATTCACTTGGGTTAAAACAAGTGAGCGACTCTGGCGCCATTGAAGCCATTGTGGATGAAGTGATTGCCAACAGCCCTAAACAGGTTGAGCAGTATGTTTCTGCTGAGCCAGATAAACGCGGCAAAATGGTAGGCTACTTTGTGGGCCAAGTGATGAAAGCCTCTAAAGGTACGGCTAACCCAGGTATGGTTAACAAGGTGCTCAAAGAGAAGCTTGACGCTCAGTGCTAGTCTAGACGTTAGACGTTAGACGTTAGACGTTAGACGTTAGACGTTAGACGTTAGACGTTCTATTATTAAAACCGCTTGTGGCAACACAAGCGGTTTTTTTATTCCTCTTAGGCGGCTAACAATTTATTAAATACAGATAGCTGCTGATTTAACAGCTGCTTATCTTTCTCATCAAGAGCGCACTGTTCAAGTACAAAATGGGCGGTGCGATTCACGGTTTCCCAACGGGGATTTTTAGGCAGCGTCTGCACCGATAGATACTTATCTAAGGTTCGTGTTTTCGCTGTACTGCCATCCATATAAACACGCCACAATCGACTTTTTTCTGCTAATTCGGTTTTACTTTTACCACTGTATTTTTGCCACATGGCAATAGAATCCCGCACTAATTGAACCGTCACATCACGAACATCTTGGTTGTTAGGAATAACCACCGCTTTAGAGTGATGAGCACGCTGAACTTTAAGCAATAGCTCTTCTTTTAAAACAGGTGCCACGACATAATCGGTAATACCCATACGAATACACTGGGCCAATTGTGTTTTATGGTAGGCATCCAATACTAATATGAAAGGTATTGCAGCATGTTCATTTCGAATTCGTTTAATATCCTCAAGCACATAGGCATCCCAGCTTGCCACCTGCCAGATGATTAACTTTGGCCGAAACTTAACAATATTTTCTTGGCTGACACTCGCTTTAATTAAATAAAAATACTCCGACAGTGTCTCAGCGATAATACCGGTCGCATCTTGATTAAATAAAACCGGCTCAGCAAGGTTATTCCCCAAGTATTCGATTGCAGGGTCTTTATCACCGCTCGGTGAGTTTTGTAGCGTGTTTGCAACATCTAATACAAAGCTCATGGTGGTGGTATTAGATAACCTGTGAATATTTAGCGTACTGCCCATAGTACTCAGCACATGATGAACCGAGTTTAATTCATCATGCAGCATTTCTTGATTATGAATAACCTTATTCAATATAAACTCAAATTTAATTTTTTTATGAGAATGGGTGACACACAAACTAGCCGCTAAACCATCGCGCTCGGCCATTCGCGCTAACACCAATATAATATCTTGAAGATCATCTTGGTTATGCTTTAAAACCAAGGTGTCATCATCAATGTAAATAGGCAAGTTGAGCACATTACAATACAGCTCAATAGACTGGCGCCATTGTTTGAGTGTGTAGCTTTCTTGCTCTGTGGTTTGCGTGTATTTATGTTTTAAGAAATCAGCACTGCGATCAATACTGGTTTTCACATACAACAACAACTGTGACTCCCGCTTACGGTGTTGCCATAATATGAACAACTGTAATGCCACAAAAAAGACCAACCCAAACTGGGCTAATGGACGAGATTGAATATAAAGATGAGTGTAAAGGTAATCGTGGAAGACCAAAAACGTCCAGCCTATGAAACTGGTAACAAACAAGCCAATCAATGGCTCTTTTTGTTTGATTAATAAAGCCAGCATAACCGATATATAAATAACGGTGATCACCCCCATTATTTGATTCACCTGACCAAACTGAGTAAAAATGACAGAAGGTAACAAGAGTGTAGCGACGATCAAACCCAGTGACAGTATTGCCATAACATGAGGGAATATCATTTTTTTAATGTCAAAAAAACGATGAAAGAAATAAATAAACAAAGGTAACGCAGTAAAAAGCAAAATATGTTCTAAGCGCTGCCAGTTTTGCCAAGATATAAACGAAATAAAATCATAGGCAATGCGCTCTCCCACCATCACACTGCGTAAAGCAATCGCCCAAACAAACAATGCAAAAAAGATATGGCTGGTATGGCCGTGGCGAGACACGTTTCTAGCTAATAAGTAGATAGATACCACCATTAAGAAACTAAATACCATGGCATCTAACAGTTTGCTTTGATCACGCAAAGCATGGCGATGCTCATCATTTGCAATTAATAAATTGTGCCAAACGCCACCTTCTTTATGGTGAAAATTACTCACATGCAAAATTAAGTCATATTGTGAAGCAGGCACCAATGATAAAACATCTGGGCCAAACTCAGGCTGCTCCGTGCGCGCCACATGAGAGACGATTCCTCGTTGATACCTCAACTCCCCGTTTACCCACAAACTCATGGCACTGGGTACATCAGGGATACGCAAATAATACGGCTGCGCTTTGGGTACAATCACACGTAAACGCAGTGTGGCAAACCCCTGCGGTGAGTACGTGCCTTGTTTGTGCCATAAGCCAGGTAGCAGCAAGCCATCACGCATAGGTGCATTAATATTTGTATGCAGCTCTTGCCAATCAAACGCCCAAAGGCCGTTAAGAGCCACTGGGCCTTGGTGTAAATCATCCGTTGAAATGGTTTTTTCTGGGAGCGAAAAACAAGTAAGAGGGATCATCCATCCCAATATAAAAGCAGCTAACTTCATGTCATTTATCATTATTTTTTGGCCATAGTACGCATTATGCCGCCCCTACCATACGCCCAAACACGCCATCGTATTTAAATTTACAGGTCAATTCACTTTGACCTCCTTTAGCCTCATTTTTCATGGCGATACAGACACAAATAGACTTTATTCACAGCAGGCGAAGATTTAACCATCTAACCCTCACAGCAACCTAAAAATTAAAATAATCATAATAGAGGTGCCCCATGAGATTACTGAACATCACATTGGCCATTTTGTGCCTAAGTGTCAGCAGTTTAACCCTCGCTTACCCTGGCGTTTTCCCACAATCTACCTTTCAAAACCTAGATTACGGTTTATATTGGTTTGGTGATAACGACAACTACGAGAAAGCCCAAGCGGGTTACAGCAACGCTTATTACAACAAAAGCGCGCCAACCATTATTTATATCCACGGCTGGCAAAATGGCTCAAGCCAAGCAAAAAACCGCGAAACGTTTAATCGCAGCGATAGCGGCGGCCCAGATGTGGATCTGGCTTACGCTTGGCGTCGCGCGGGTTACAACGTGGGTATATTGTACTGGAATCAATTTGCTGACGAAGGTGAAGTAAAAGACGCTGAAGCCAAAATTTGGAGCAAAAGTGGCCCTCGCGCCATGCGCTGGCGTGACCATAATGGCACCTACCGCTCAGGTCCAAGCAAAGATGCCGGTACCCTTATGTTTGAAAGCTTAAAAAATAACATGGCCGACTACACAGGTAGCCGTTTAATTTTAGCGGGTCACAGCTTAGGGAACCAAATGGCCATCGTCGTGGCAAAAAAACTAAAAGACGGCATTAGCGCTGGCAATACCAACAGTAAACTCAAACCAAAGCGCGTTGCATTGCTTGACCCATATTATTCAAACGGCTCTAAAAGCTATATTGGCAATCAGTGGACAGGGGCAAAGGCACGGGGTTATGTGGATACACTTAAAAGCTGGGGTGTCATTTTTGAAGCCTATCGCTCAAGCTCAGTGAGCAACACTATATTTGTCGGTGACGCCAATAACGGGCTATTAAATAAAACCGCTTTTCTTGAATTAAAACCGTGGTACTTCCAATCATGGCAGCAAGCAGAAAAACACGGGGCGGCGGTTTGGCATTACCTATGGTCATTTGACTTTAATACCCCCACCATTAAAAGCTCGTCAGATATTGGTTTAAGTGCAAAAACCTCTGACTCTCGTGTGAAGAGCCTAATGAATGGCAGTAAAACGTTGATTCATGATTTAGGTGCTTACACAAAAAGTCCTGGGGATGATCGATTGAAATACGGCAACCGTTTGTAAGCCAACTTAAATAACAACTGGGGCAACCCAGTTGTTATTATTCAACAAACATCATTTAAAACTTCGACTAATCTCAATAGCAATTTTTTCTTTTATTTCATTACGGCTAAATTCATCCATAACCGGATATAATAACTTCTCTTCTTTCTCATTATGAGCAGACAAATACTGACCTAAAGCCATTAAGTAATCTAAATCAAATTCATCACAACAATGGCGTTCAACTTCATGAATCATTGACTCTAATATGCGATGCTCTTGCAGCATATTTTCTATAGGTTCAATCATTTCACCTACATACTGTGCATAAATAGGATAAATAATATTTTCTTCCCAATGTACATGCCTCAGCAGGCCACTTTTGAACAACAAGAATAACGATTTCTGGTAATCAAATGACAGGCTATCTTTAACACCCTTAATAAGGCTATCAAAAATAATGTCTAAACGTTTATGATCAGAAGACAAATAATCATTAACAAATTGATCTTTCGGCATGTCTCACCTCTATAATAGATTGCGACCAAAAATCTAAGCTCTTTTTAATAGCTCCACCTAGTAGGTTGATATTAAATTGATCAATTAGATTTTTAACTTCTAAACCGAGATTTGTATCACCTGTTATCGTCAATTCTCGATTAAAAAACAGTGTATCTGGATCCACCTTTTGCGATGCCATTAATATCATTGCATTCAAAGTGCCACTAATATTTACATCAGACTTGATATGTTTATCACTCACCAATACCAAACGATCATCTTTAGGATTATATTCTTGCGTTTTGGTGAACGTCCAATGTATCGCTAAATCAGGAATTGATATCGAGATAAATTTATCATTGATGAAATCTAATTCATTATTATCGATAAACTCCTTACTTAACGTATTCATTAAATAATCTAACAAAACTGATTCAATCCTATTTGGTAAAAGCTTATAGGCCAAAGAAAAAAATGGCGTAGATTTATTTACCAATAAAGTGGTAGCTCGTTTGGGTAGTAACATCTGATATCTCCTTAAAACATAATAATGTCAGTTTAGAGTATTAAAATAGAAAAATATTAATCGAGATCAAGGAAATACAATGGAGCTTTTAGCACCTGCAGGTAGCCTATCATCGTTAAAAGCAGCCGTTGACGAAGGTGCTGACGCTGTAAATCTCGGTTTTAAAAATGACACCAATGCTCGGCATTTTGCCGGTTTGAATTTCAATGACAGACAAATCCATCAAGGGGTTGATTACGCACACAAACACAATACAAATATTCATATTGCATTAAATACCTTTGCTCACCCTAATCGACCTCAGGTTTGGTTTGATGCCGTAAAAAAAACCGTAGACATTGGTGCAGATGTTCTGATCGCATCCAATATCGCTGTACTAGAATATGCTGCTAGCCACTATCCAGATTTAGAACTACATCTATCCGTTCAGGCAAGCGCAACAAACTCTGCGGCTATTAATTTTTTTAAACCCTTTGGTATTAAGCGTGTGGTATTGCCAAGAGTATTATCGTATCAACAAGTAGCTAATTTAAAAAAAGACACAGACCTAGATTTAGAAGTTTTTGCTTATGGTAGTTTGTGCATCATGGCTGAAGGGCGATGTTATTTATCAAGTTATATGACAGGTGAATCTCCAAACACCGTTGGTGCTTGCTCACCTGCACAATATGTACAATGGGAGAACACTAAACACGGCCTAGAAAGCCGACTAAATAAAATATTAATTGACCGATTCTCCGATAATGAAAAGGCAGGATATCCAACCTTATGCAAAGGGCGTTTTAATGTGGATGATAGGCTCTATCATGCATTAGAAGAGCCCACCAGTTTAAATACAATGCGCTTATTACCTCAACTTTTTGAACTGGGTATTTGCTCTTTAAAAATTGAAGGTCGCCAGCGTAGTCCTGCGTATACTCGAGATGTAACCCGTGTATGGCGCCAAGCGATAGATGCGGTTAAAAAGTCTCCGCACACATTTAAAGAGGATAGCGCATGGCAACAGCAACTTAGCCAGCTTTCTGAAGGATCACAAACCACGTTGGGTGCTTACGAAAGAAATTGGCAATAAAAGGTGAATCTATGAAATTAGCCATTGGCAATATTCTGTATTTTTGGAAAAAACAAAATATAGAAGATTTTTATCAACAGGCCAAAACGTCATACGCTGATATAATTTATCTTGGTGAGTCAGTTTGCTCTAAACGTCGCGAATTAAAGCTTAGTGACTGGCTTGATATTGCTAAAGAAATAGAAAGCCGTGGAAAACAAGTTGTGCTTTCAAGTCTTGCTTTACTGGAAGCAAAAAGTGAGCTTGCCATGCTCAAAAAGGTATGTGAAAACCAAGACTTTTTGGTCGAAGCAAATGACTTTGGTGCCGTGCAGCTCCTCAATGAACTTGGCCTACCATTTATTGCGGGGGCGGCACTTAACATCTACAACCAGCACGATCTCAATTACTTATACAAACAAGGTATGCAACGCTGGGTCATGCCTGTGGAGCTAAGTAAAGATTGGCTGGTTAGTATTCGAGATGAATTACATAACCTTAACCTGAATAATAAGTTTGAAATTGAGGTTTATGGTTATGGCCATTTACCTTTAGCCTACGCAGCAAGGTGTTTTACAGCACGATCAGAAAATAAACCCAAAGATCAGTGTGATCTATGCTGCATTAACTATCCAAAAGGGCGAGAGATAAAAAGCCAAGAAGGCGAGATATTATTCAACATGAATGGTATTCAAACTTTGTCAGGTAAAGCTCAAAATTTAATAAACGATCTACCAAGTATGAAAGAGTTAGTTGATGTGGTACGCATCAATCCCAATAGTGTAGAAAGCCTGACATGGCTGACATTATTTCGGCATAACATGGAGGGCAAAGCCCCAATCTCGATTGATGGGTATTGCAACGGTTACTGGCATAAAATTGAGGGGATGGCGTGCGTATAGCATTGCCCTCTAACTAGAAAACATAATCACCATTAAGAACAACATTACCACCCAAAATACAGACATCATTTGCCAAAACAAAACAGGGCTTTTGGTATATTCTACCTTTGGATCATCACGAAAAAAATCTGGATTTGGCTGCTTTAGATCTTTAATAAAATCTCTAATATTGCGATAGCGCTCTTGCAAATCAAACTTTACACTTTTTTCCAGCGCACGATCAAACCACATAGGAATAATAGGATTATATTTACTGGCAGGTTTATAGCGTAATCGATCATATTCAAGACTACTCGAACACTCTTCAATGCTATCGCCATAAGGTAAGTGGTGCGTAAATAACTCATAAGCAATGGTGCCTAATGAATATAAATCGCCCTGCACTCCAGGGTTACGACCTTGCAAATAAATAGGGTCTGCGTAACTTGCTGTACCAAGCGCCCCTTCATGCTGTATCGGGCTAAATACTTCTGCTATACCCGCTACATAAACAGAACCATAATCAACAATTTTAATTTTATTATCATTGTTAATCATAATATTGGATGGACGTAAATCTTGATGGATACTGTCATTAATATGAAAGGCACGTAGACCTTGTGCTATTTGCTCAATTATATTCATAGATGTTGTTGGATCTACCATAGGATTTTCTTTCATCCAGTGACTTAGAGTGATCCCCTCAACAAGCTCTAACAAATAATATAAAAAATGTTTTTCACGGTTGATCGTAATAACATCAGCCACATAGGGGCTATGTATTCGCTTACCCACCCATTCTTCTTGAATGAATCGATCAATGTAATGGTTATCCTCTTCAAAATTAATCGACGGAGTTTTCATCACCATAACCTGACCAGACGCAATATCGAGCACCTCATAAAGTTGGCTTCGACTACTGGCATAGATTTCACGAACAACTTGAAAGCCATCGATTTTCATACCCACCTCAAGCTGAGGCGGAAAAGGTAAACGGGTTAAGCGAGCATTAAAATCATCAATATTTTCTTGTTGTAAGCGTTCAATATCCACTACAACAGCACTGATATTATCATCACTGTGGTTGCTCAGCGCTAAATCACAAAGGGCTTGAGATTTATCATCAACAGTATTGTCACTGAGCAATACTTTAATAATCTCGTCGTGGCTTACAAAATCATGTATACCATCACTGCTACACAAAAAAATATCAGACTCTTCAACTGGTAAAGAAAAATAATCCACATGAATCTGTGTATCCATTCCCATGGCACGAGACAATACCGCCTGAGATTTACTAATAAACACACTGTGATCTTGGGTCAATTGTTTTAGCTCACCTTTTCTAAGAATGTATACACGACTATCACCAACATGAAAAATGTGTGCGGTTCTAGATTTTAAAATAACTGCACTAAAGGTGCATAAGTAGCCCTTACCCTCAACTCGATAGGCATCACTTAAGCGAAATAATTTTAAATTTATCGCCGATAAAACTTGTTTACCAGCATGTTCAACTGACCAGGTATCCGGCGTTTGGTAATAATCCTCTACAAATTGTGAAACACTAATATGACTGGCTTGCTTACCCGCTTCAGCCGTGCTCACACCATCGGCGACAATAGCACACAAACCTTTATGGGTAAGTTGATGGGCATCGTTGGGAATAAAGGAATTAACCGAATCTTCATTAATCGATTTTATACCTTCGCTTGTGCGTTGTGCGATATGAATACATGCTTGTGTCATCATCACTCCAAACAACAAAGGCCCAATGAGTATCATTGAGCCTTTGTTTTACCGTACTAGGTATTAACCCACATCTATTAATTGAACATTGCCATCTTCATCAACTTCAGCAATATGCCCTTTTGGTTCATCTAAGAACATCGCCGCGAAGAAAATAACAGCCGCGGAGCCAGCAATAATCAAGAAAAACGTACTGTAATCCACAAAACTTAATGCGGTTAAATAAATCACAGCGCCAACGTTTCCATAAGCTCCAGCCATGCCTGCAATTTGTCCAGTCAGGCGACGCTTAACCAAAGGTACGATTGCAAACACCGCCCCCTCACCTGCTTGTACAAAGAAGCTGCAACACATGGTGGCGATAACTGCCAATGGAATCCACCACTGGCCATCAATTTGACTTAAAACTAAATATCCAAGCGTTAAGCCGCCAATTAAAATCATCAAACTGCGACGACGTCCAACGGTGTCAGATAACCAACCACCAGTTGGGCGTGCCACTAGATTCATAAAGGCAAAACCAGAAGCCAGAAGACCTGCTTTTACAGGATCAAGCCCTTCAAATGTCTCCAAGAAAAATAATGGCAACATAGATACAACAGCCAATTCAGAGCCAAAAGTAACAAAGTAAGATAAATCCAAAATGGCCACTTGCTTAAAGTTGTACTTCTCAATTTCTGGCACGCCTTGTTTTAAATGTTCATGATTAACATGCCAAATAGAACGAGTTTGTACTGCAAACAATAACGCCAAAGCAATCCATAACGTATACATTGCAGTTTCACCGAACAGATTCACACCCGATGGTGATAATTTCCAAGACAACAATGCAAGCGCTAAGTACATAGGGACATTCATGATTAAGTAGAAATACAAATCACGCATGCTAGTGACTTCTAAGCCACCTGATTTTTTGGGTTTAAAGTAAGTAGAACCTTTTGGCGTATTACGTGCTTTTGCGTAATAGAACAAACCATAGAAGAAAGTTAATCCACCAGTTAGAGCAAGGGCATAACGCCAACCGTTTTCGCCGCCGAATAGTAATGCAATAGTCGGCAGTGTCATGGCTCCAGCTGCTGAGCCAAAGTTACCCCAACCACCATAGATACCTTCTGCCACACCTACTTGTTTAGCAGGAAACCATTCACCCACCATGCGAATACCAATCACAAAACCCGCACCCACAAAGCCGAGCAAAAATCGAAACAATGCTAACTGCTCATAAGTTTGCGCCATGGCAAAAGCAAAACAAATAAATGAAGACGATACCAGTAGGCTACTGTAAACAATTCTGGGGCCATATTTATCAACTAAAATACCGACGATAATCCGAGCAGGAATGGTCAATGCTACATTTAATATAAGCAATGCTTTGACTTGCTGAGATGTAAGGTCAAATGCTTCTTTAATAAAGGCCAGCATAGGAGCGTGGCTAAACCAAACAACAAATGACAAGAAAAATGCAAACCAAGTTAAGTGCAAGGTCCTTATTTTGGGGTCGCTAAAATTTAATAAATTTAGCTTTGAACTTTGATTCATAGAGACTCCTTAGCTCATAGAGATATTTCAATTTAGCCTAGTCTCAAACTTTCAGATAAAGAGTTCTTGATTCAAATCAATTCTGCATATCGGAATATGAACCCAGAAAATATCTGACATTTCTGCCTGCCTATAAATGAGTAATCGTCACAATCATCCGCCCCCTGATAAACAAAGAGCAAAATCAACTTATCTACCCATTAATGGTTAGATGCACACACAAAATGTAATACCCAGAAATTTTTAGGGATATTGCTTTCTCTTTATTGATATGAGAATAAAATAAGCAATACCAATCAAAAATGGCAATTACTATGAATAATGAGAATAAGCTTGCACTGACGGTTGCCACCATTGCATTTGCTGCAAACTTCTCGGTTTGGACACTTTATATTGTTCTTGGCATTCATCTAGAACCACTGCTAAATCTCAGTGCTACCCAGTACGCTATCTTAGTATCAAGCCCTATTATGACCGGGGCATTATTACGATGGCCTGCAGGTTTTCTATGTGAATATTTTTCTAGCCGAAATCTATTTATCATTCAAATGATGCTTACCATTCCCCCATTACTTTTGCTTAACTATGCCCAGACTTTTAATGATTATCTTATGGTCGGGTTTTTAATTGGTATCTCAGGTGTATCATTTACGTTAGGCATTGAATATGTCAGCCAATGGTTTAATCGCAGCCAACAAGGGATGGCTATGGGTATTTTTGGCGCCGGCAATGCTGGCGCGGCTATTACCTTACTGATTGCCCCGATGCTAATTGACGAGTTTGGTTTAAAGTATATAGGTCCAATTTTTTCTCTTGGCATGATCCTTATTTTATTACTGTTTATTTTTCTTGCGCCACGTAAATCAATTAAAATAAACTCTTACAAACAACCTTTAGCGTTTTACTTATCCCCACTTAAAAGCATGACCATCTGGCGCTTTTCTTTGTATTATTATTTTGTATTTGGTTCTTTCCTCGCTTTACTATTGTGGCTACCACTGTATTACGTAAATGCTTATGGTCTTTCACCAAAAGAGGCTATGTCATGGACACTTGTATTTGCACTTAGCTCTAGTTTAGTGAGAGCCTTAGGTGGCTGGTATGCGGATCAATACGGCGGGAGAACCGTGAATTGGTGGGTATTTTGGATTTGTATCATCTGTTTATTTTTCTTAAGTTATCCTCCTACCACTATGGTTATTCACGGCGTGGAACGTGACGTTCATTTAAATATCAAGGTCAATTTAACGGTATTTAATGTATTGATTGTGATCATTGGTTTGGCGCAAGGGTTTGGTCGAGCGTCTGTTTATAAAATGATTCATGATTATTATCCCGAAAAAATGGGCAGTGCTGGAGGGACGGTGGCCATGCTTGGTGGCATAGGTGGCTTTACGCTACCTGTTATTTTTGGTTTAGGTGTCGATTTACTTGGAGTATATAGCGCAAGTTTTATGTTGCTATATGGTGTCGTGGCTGCATGCATGATCACAATGTATCTTGCATTTAAAGCTGATAAATATGAACGAAGAATGCAATCTGCACTTAAAAATGAATTTCTTAAAAAAATTCAAGACTCAAAGCTATAAACAAAAAGAAATGAAGTTATGAATTTGTACTACCTATTTTGTATACCATCACTAAAAATAGGTAGGCACACATATAAATTGACTCTCGTCAATTTTCTAGCATCAAACCTACCTTAGTCTAGTTGTTAATAAACCTCACATGACATAGGAAGGCCCATGAAAATAAACCTATTATCTACTGCGATTTCTGTCATTGCATTAAGTACATCACTACCAACAATAGCAAGTGATACCGAACAATTTATTGCAGATACAAAACTAGATTTTAATTTCCGTTATCGTGCAGAATTTGTGGATCAAGATGATACTACAAACAAAGACAGTGCTTTAGCCAACACGCTACGTTCTCGCGCCACTCTTACTACAGGTACTTTTAAAGGGCTTTCAGCCTTAATAGAAGGGGATAATGTTTTACACATTACCGATGATTTTAACGACGGTGAAAATGGCAATACCAAGTACGATAAAGTCATTGATCAAGAAACCACTCAGTTAAACCAGGTATATTTACAATACCAAGGATTTAATAGCACCGTAAAACTGGGCAACCAGCGAATTAACTTAGATAACCAACGTCACGTGGGCGGCGTTGCATTCCGTCAAGACGAAGCCACCTTTGATGCGGTATCAATTACGAATAACACCATTGACAACACCACTGTGTTTCTTGCCGTTGCCAACAATCGCAACAGCATTAAAAACGAAAACCTAGAAGAAGACATCACGCTATTAAATGTTAAATATGCAGTGAACCCTGAATTAACGACTACCGGTTTTTATTATGATATTCAAAATCTAGAGGGGACCGATGGCAATGACGGTACCACTATTGGGGTTCGAGCAGAAGCCAAAGTATCTGATGTCAACATCGAAGCCGAACTAGCACAACAAGATCAATCATTAAGTGACAGTAAACCTTTGTATTACCACTTATCAGCTGCCACCAAAGTCAATCAATTAACTGCAAAAATCGGATTTGAAGTACTGGGCAGTGATGATGGTAAAGGTGCGTTTAAGACCCCTCTGGGTACAAATCATAAATTCCTTGGCTGGTCTGATACCTACCTTACAGGTAATGGTAACAACGGTATTCAGGATCTATATGCCAACCTAGTCACCAATATTTCTGGCGTAAAATTGGTTGGTCAACTACACAATTTTAGTGCAGATAAAGGTAGCGCTGATTATGGAACGGAACTGGGTTTCTTAGCCGACAAAAATATCAACAACTATGGTCTAAGTTTAAAAGTCAGCCAATTTAACGCCACTAACGAGTCCGGCCAAGTGGATGTAACAAAAGTTTGGTTAACGGGTATGGCTAAGTTTTAGCCCCTCGAAACAAAGCCAGCAGTCATAACACACTGGCCCTATACGGTGTGTTATACCCAAACCCTTGCCCAGTTTGACTGGGCCTTTTTTTGACTTTAAATCACCATCTACCTACAAATAAGTAGGCACTCTACCCCTTGACTTGTATTCAGTTCGCACAGCCCTTCCCATACACTGGTATCAATATTTAAGCACCGAGCTTGTGGTTCTAAGTCTGCCTTAAGAT